>JAITDV010000668.1 GCA_031282385.1 Planctomycetaceae bacterium
TATGGCAACTTCTAAGAACCTATTTTTGATGGAATTATCGAAATTTTCAGGATAGACAAATTTAGACAATAAATTTATTTTATCCACGAATTGACACGAATTTGTGCAAATTATTAATTCGTGATCTTTCGTGAAAATTCGCGGACAAAATGAGTTTTTAGAAGTTACTTTATGCTTTAATTTTGGCGGTTGCGTAAAAAATTTTCCATATTACACTGTTCATCCTATAAATTGTGCGACTCAAAAGCATAAAAGCCCGCTTTCCGATAGGTAATTAGGCGACGGCAAAGGAAATTTAAAGAGTGAACAGTTTAAAGGGTTTGCTTCGACGTTTTTTGTGTTGCTGAAATTTAATGTGTGTTTAGTATATTGATATGGGTTATATTGATTTAATTCGTAATCTTGAGTCGAATATATCACTTGCTGTTTTTGGTAAGCGAACGGTGATTAGGCGTTGTCTTGTTGCGCTTTTTTCTTCGGAACATGTTTTGCTTGAAGATGTTCCCGGAGTCGGGAAAACATTGATCGCTCAAGCAATAGCGCGTAGTATATCCGGTGAATTTCGACGTATTCAATTTACGCCGGATCTTTTGCCTGCGGATATTGTTGGCAGCAGTATTTACGATACATTGTCTCATGAGTTTCGTTTTGCACAAGGAGCAATATTTACAAATATCCTACTTGCAGACGAAATCAACCGCACAACTCCGCGAACCCAAAGCGCAATGCTTGAAGCGATGAATGAACATCAAGTTTCTATCGACGGCATTACACATCCTTTGCCCGCGCCGTTTATGGTAATTGCAACAGAAAATCCGATGGAATATGAAGGTACATATCCGTTGCCTGAAAGTCAACTTGACAGATTTTTGTTACGAATATCAGTTGGTTATCCGGATCGTGAAAGTGAAATGAATGTGTTGCGTTCACATCAGACGTCGCATCCGATTGACAAGTTGCGTGCTGTTTTGTCGTGTGAGCAAATAATAGAAATCCAAAACGCGGCGTCGAGTATTAAAGTAGAAGATTCAATTAACCGTTATATTCTTGACATTGTTGAGGCGACACGGATGAGTGATGAGTTGCTGGTTGGGGTGAGTACACGCGGGGCAATTGCGTTGAGTCGTGCGGCTCAAACTTTCGCACTTATTGAGGGACGTGAATTTGTTGTACCGGATGATGTAAAGGAGTTGGCTGTGCCGGTTCTCGCGCACAGAATAATACCAAACAGCTACGCACACGGCAGCCAACGCCAAAACGCTGAAGCATTAATCGAACGAATTATAGAAACTGTTGATGTTCCGGTTTAATTTGAAAACGTATTATTAGACCTTTTCGCTAACCTGTAGGAGACCACCCCTGACCCCTCCGAAGGAGGGGAATAAGAAGACACCTCCGAAAGAGGCAAATAATTCCCCTCCTTCGGAGGAGTTAGGGGTGGTCTCAGAGGAGTTAAAGGCGGTTTTTCGTTGTAGGTTTTTTGTTGCGTTGATGTATTTTTAGGTTAGAGAAAAGGTCTATTGGAATTTTGCTAAGGCGGTTTCATTTTTTTGCATTTTTAAATTCGGTCTTTTTTAATTGAAAATGCGTTTTGATATTTTTAAACTGTTCACACTTTAAATTTCATTTACCGTCACCTGCTTACCTATCGGAAAGCAGGCATTTACGCTTTTGAGTCGCGCAATTTATAGTACGAACAGTATAAACTGTTCAAACTTTAAATTTCATTTACCGTCACCTGCTTACCTATTGTAAATCGGTTTTTTGCGCTCTTTAGTTATGCAATTTATATTTACGGGCGGCGAATGTTGCGGAAATTTAATATATGTTTGGAATAACAATTTGAGCAGGTGGTATTTATCAATTGAGTAGATTTGAGGATTATCAATTTGAGTCTCATTTTTTTGAGGTAGTTGGCGGTTTTCGTTATCATTATATTGATGAGCGTCGTCCGCGTAATTCGGATTTTCGTGAAGTTCTTTTGATGGTTCATGGTAATCCGACGTGGTCTTATATGTGGCGTCAATTAGTGTCGGCGTTTCGGGACAAGTATCGTTGTATTGCGATAGACCATATTGGTTGTGGTTTATCTGACAAGCCGACGGAGTCGCGTTATCAATATACGTTGGAGCGTCGGATAGATGATCTTGTACGTTTTATTGAAAGCCGTGATTTACGTAATATAACTTTGGTGGGACATGATTGGGGCGGTGCAATAGGTATGGGGGCAGCGGTCAAATTGCCAGAACGATTTGATCGTTTTGTGTTGATGAATACTGCGGCGTTTAAGAGTATAGAATGTCCTTTACGGATTCGGTTTTGTCGTTTACCTTTTTTAGGTCGTTTTATGGTGCAAGGTCTGAATATTTTTTCTGCGGCAGCAATGTGGATGGCGATTTCAAGCCGTCGGCATTTACCTGCCAATGTTCGGACGGCATTTCTTGCGCCGTATAATTCGTGGTCGAATCGGGTTGCTGTTTACAAGTTTGTGCAAGATATTCCGCTTTCGCCATCGCAACCGGCATATAGCGTGTTATCAGAAATAGAAGATTCGTTATTAAATTTTCGTTCAAAACCGGTTTGTTTTATTTGGGGAATGCTTGACTGGTGTTTTTCGCCGGAGTTCCTAAAACGTTTCCTGCAATTTTTCCCCGATGCAAACGTGTACCGTTTAGAAAATGCACACCATCTACTGATTGAAGATGCACCAGACGATGTAATATCTGCAATGGAAGATTTTTTGAAACGAAATTGATCTTGGATTATCTCGAAATGTTTTTTGTGTTATATTGTGGGCAATATGGCTGAAAGCCAGTTGCCGAAAATATAACTATACTGTTACCTTTAACAATATACTGCTCGTACTATAAATTGCCTGACCCAAGAGCGTAAAAGCCTGCTTTTCAATAGGTAAGCAGGCGGCGGCAAATGAAATTTAAAGTGTGAACAATTTAAAAGATATGAAAAAATCAAAATCTATAATGTTTCGTACTGTATTTCCAGTATCAATATTTTTGATGTTGGCGTTTTTGTTTGCGTCTCCATCAGTTTTCTCTGCACAACCCAACACGGCTTCAGAACGCCGTGAAATGCGGTTAAAAAAATTTCCATATATCGATCGCGCAAAATGGATGGTCGAATATGAGCTTTTACCGCAAAAGAATTTGGACAACGAGACCGTTATTGATGTAATGAAACGTGTACCGCGTCATCGTTTTGTCTTGCCAGCGTATAGACGCGACGCATACCACGACCGCGCAATTGCAATCGGAGAATCGCAGACAATTTCGCCGCCTTATATTGTTTGCTATATGACGTCAAAGCTGTCCCCAAAACCAACCGACAAAGTTCTGGAAATTGGTACAGGAAGCGGTTATCAAGCAGCTGTTTTGAGTTTGTTGGTTGACGAGGTTTATACAATTGAGATTGTTGAAAGTCTCGGTAAGAAAGCAGACAATTTATTGCGTGAACTTGGATTCGATAATGTTAAAGTAAAAATCGGCGACGGTTATAAAGGTTGGGCGGAAGCGGCGCCGTTTGACAGTATTATTGTTACGTGTTCGCCGGAATCAATTCCTGAACCGTTGATTGAACAGTTGCGTGAAGGCGGGCGAATTATTATTCCTCTCGGCGAAAGATATCAACAAGCTTTTTATCTTTGTACTAAAGTTGAAGGAAAATTGGTTAAAGAACTTTTATCGCCGGCTCTTTTTGTACCAATGACTGGCGAAGCTGAAGAAAAACGAAAAATTCAACCCGATCCAAAAAATCCGGCAATTATAGGCGGCGATTTTGAAGAAGTCCGAAAAGATGGTTCGCCAATAGGTTGGCATTATTCGCGAAACGTAAGTATCTTGTCCAACCAAATCGGCGACGGCAATATAATAGCAGCAAAAGTTCCGTCAGGTAAATTTTTTGCCCGCTTCACAAGCACTATACCAAAAAACACAAATCCAAAAAAACAACAACCGCCGGAATTTTCACAAATTCTACAAGGTTTTCCAGTTGACGGAAAGGAAATCAAAACAATTACAATAAATTATTTTGCACGCGGAGTTGACATTGTTCCGTTGAACGGCAGAGCCCAAACTGCAACAGGAATCATAATGCTATTTGACGAATTACGCGACCAAATCGCCGAAATACCAATATGCTTTGTAAGAGGTAACTTCAATTGGCAAAATTTCAATCAAACAATAAACATTCCTCCAAAAACCAAAGAAGCTATTCTGCTAATCGGATTACCTACAGCTTTCGGAATATTAGACATCGATAACATAAAAATTTCAAACACAAAACGCTAGAAAATTTTGGAAATCAAAATTTGGTATTTTTACGTGACTATTCAGTCGTGCGTTTTTGTTACTACAACTATTTTGTCCCGCAAGCCTATACTGTTCGTACTATAAATTGCGTGACTCAAGTGCGTAAAAACCCTGCTTTCCAATAGGTAAGCAGGCGGCGGTAAAGGAAAATTCAAGTGTGAACAGTTTAATAATTCCCCGCACTAGATAACTTAGTTTTCCGAACAGTACACACGTTTTATTCGGTAAAATCTGCATAATCGTTATTTTAATACTATCAACCTTATTTTCTTTGACCAAAGTAATCGACTTTACTTTTTTTACAAGGTATGATACTATTAAATCGAACTCTTTAGTTTTCGTTAACTTTCGCGGGCTTACCTGTCAAGCAGGCTTTTACGCTCTTGTATAACACAATTTATATGATGAACTGTATAACGTCTTTGTATTGCCGAATTCTAAAGTATGCTCGATATACAATTTCGCCGTCGTTAATGGTATTGCAAAAATTGGCACACAACAAAAAATCAATTTTATACTGTTCGTACTATAAATTGCACGACACAAGAACGTAAAAGCCTGATTTCCGGTATAGGTAAGCAGGCAACAGTAGAGGAAAATTAAAGCGTGAACAGTTTAAAATAACTAAACAAAGAAATAATAAGGAGAATTTATTATGAAACGTTTAAGTTTATGTATTTTTGGGGCAATTGGTTTATTTTGTGTTAGCAGTTTAGCTAATATTTTGACATTCGCTGCACCTCCATTTGCACCTGAATTTCATCGATACCAACATATTTATAACTACCGACCATTTTATGTCTCGCCGCGCATTCAAGTTGTACCAAATGTCGGCGGAGTTACTTATCCATTGGCTGCAAGCGAAATTGAAGCCAACAACACCGAATATATTGTTACACCGCAAGCATCAACGCAAGTTGCACCAATTACAAAAGCACCAGTTGCACAATTTCGAGCCGGACGTTACTACACAACCGAACCAACCGAACCAACCGTAACCGCCGAATCACATTTCAATGACTCTACTCCAATACTTGCTCCCACGTTGTCAAATC
Organism: Planctomycetaceae bacterium; assembly: GCA_031282385.1. Classification (GTDB taxonomy): domain Bacteria; phylum Planctomycetota; class Planctomycetia; order Pirellulales; family Thermoguttaceae; genus WRKP01. The sequence goes on from JAITDV010000668.1 coordinate 5,381, forward strand.
AAGATTCAACAAACCGAGCGCAAATAATTTCTCCACGATCAATTTCTACGCCTTCGCTTACAAATTCGTTCACCGCCGGTTCAACAAAAACAGACTCAAAAAATGTAATCGAAAATACTTCACAACTTGACTTTCTCAACGCTAGATTGGCAAAAATGCAACTTGAAAAAAAGAATCTTGACGGCACCTTGCATTCAATCGATAAAATTGAAAATGTTGCCTTCAAAGTACAAACTCTGGTCGATTTGGCTGAATACGTCTCACGCGATAAAAATTATAAAAAAGAAGCAGAACATCTATTTGAACTTGCTCTTGCCGCTACAGATGCTTTTGCGAAAAATCAACCCGTGATCATAACCTTTCCCAATTCCGCTTCGACCAAACCAAACCAAGATGTAAAGAACTCTCCGCCTGCCAACAAGCCCAAAAAAAATACACCCCCAAGTAACCCAATCGAAAATGCTCCCGACACAGCCAACACAGAAATTGACCAATATCTCCTAAACGATCCGCTGCCAAATTCCACAACCAAAAAAGACAATGTTGCACCGAAATTAGATTTGATTACTCCCGATCTGAAAAAAGATGAACCAACTAAAACCAAAACTAATGACAAAGATATTTTTGGATTGCCCGAAAAAACTACTAATCCATTGTTGCCCAAAACCGACACAACAGACACAACTACAGAAAGCAATAAAGAGAAAAAAACTGTAATTGATATACCTAACAATTCAGACTTGGAAAATTCATTGATCGAACAACCAAAAAAGAAAAAAGAACGAAAACCGCTCATCAAAGAATCTGATAACTTGTTGGAACTTGATGGCGGGAATAACTCAGGTAATAAATCAACAAAAAGTAACACCACACAACCGCCGTTGATAATAAATCAAGTATCACCCGACGGCTCAAAAATTAAATTGCCGGAAGCAACCAAAATGACGCTTGAAGAATACAATAAACTCAATCAAAACAGCACAACTTCAAAAACAACACAAGATTCAAAAATAGAAAAAAAACCTGAAAACTCCACAGGTGCAACCGACTTACTCACAACACCAAACACTGACGACCAAACTAAACAAAAGAAAAAACCAAACCGACCGCAACGAAAACCGCTGATTTCAAATTAATTCCATCTATGTTACTATTCCATTGCTGTATATTGAGAAAATTCTAAAAAACAACCAACACTGAATTATTACATTTTTGTTTATTTTGTTTTAGTCGGGCAATTTCTACAAGAAATTTTTTAGTGTTCTCGTCACTCACGTTTAAGGTGTAATTACTATTGACAATATGAACGGCAAGAAAAATTGCACAAGGAGAAATTTATGCAATTTGTAGCTACTGATAATGAGGCGATATCAAAATTGGTTTCTGATTCTGTTCCTCCGATTACTGTAATTGGCACAGAGTCTATTCGTGCAACATTTGATCAAAAATCATTGCAACAGGCGGTTAACGCTCGTGGAGCGTGCGGTGTTACGGATGTGATTTTGAATCCGGATGCGCATTGTGGTTATGGAGCGCCGATAGGTTGTGTGATGGTATCTCCGACGCATGTTTTCCCGGGACCGGTTGGTGTTGATATAAAGTGTTCAATGTCATTGTTGCAATTTGATCTTCCAGCGGAAGAGATTCGCGACCAAAACATTAGACGTAAGTTGATCGATGCAATTTGTGATCGCACTCCAACGGGCGCAGGGGCAGGTCAAAAAAGTATTCGCAAAGGACGGCGGTTTAACAGAAGTGTTGTCATGCAGGCAGTGATCGAAGGCGCAACCGAATCGGTATGTGAACAGTTCGGAATTCCGTTTGAATGGACAAAACGTTGTGAGGATTCGTTTCATCTTGGACATGATGGAACTTCGGAGTCGCTTGAGTTTCGGCTTGATGAAGTATTGCGTGAGAAATACATGGTTAATTTTGAAGATAAGATGACTCAACTCGGTTCTTACGGCGGCGGTAATCATTTTGGCGAATGTGAAATTGTCAAAGTTGGTGAAGACGATGAATCAAAACGGATTGCGGATGTATTTGGTCTTAAAAATGATCATGTTGCTTTTTTGTCGCATTGCGGTTCTCGCGGCTTCGGTAACATTCTGGCAACAGAGCAATTTAAAATATTGCAAAGAAAATTTAAGGAATGGGGAATTCCGTTTCCGGGTAATGATCGAGAGTTGGTTTATGCGCCGATTGGTTCTCTTGAGGCGAATAATTATCTTGACGATATGGCGTTGGGAGCAAATTTTGCAACAGTAAATCATCTGTTAATCAACACGTTAATTTTAGAAGCATTTCGTGAAGTGTTTCCGCATGTCAATGCGAATTTTGTTTATTTCATTAGTCATAATATTGTGCGGCGTGAAATTTGGAAAGAGCGTCCTGTTCTTGTTCACCGCAAAGGATCAACACGTGCGTTACCGGCGGGACATCATGAGTTGCGCGGTACGCCGTTTGAAACTACGGGGCATCCGATTCTTTTACCGGGTAATCCACGTAATGGTTCGGCGGTAATGGTTGGTTTGGAAGGAGCGTCAATTAGTGCTTACAGTATAAATCACGGCGCAGGAAGAGTAATGGGACGACGAAAAGCATTCGATACTTTGAACCAAAAAGTAGTTGACAACGAGATGAAAGATGCAGATATTCTAACTAATTGTAATCGATATCCGCTTGATGAAGCACCGGCAGCATACAAGAATTTTGATGACGTTTTGCAAAGTGTCAAGTTATCCGGTCTTGCTCGCGAAGTCGCAAGATTATACGCAACATTTGTAATCAAAGACAACAATCAAGCTGATGATTAATAAACTGTTTACACTTTAAATTTACGTAATATTGCAGTGGTATGTTTTTTTGTGTTGTTTTTTTAAACTAAGGCTGAAAGCCTTGAATCAATAGCGTAGGGCAACGCCCTACGAAAAAATACACAATGACTCAAGCCCTGAAAGGGCGACACCAAAACTCAATTTAACATGCTCAAAAACACAATGCATTGCGTCTCACATTGATTTAATAGACCTTTTTTCTAACCTAAAAATACATCAACGCAACAAAAAACCTACAACGAAAAACCGCCTTTAACTCCGCCGAGACCACCCCTAACCCCTCCGAAGGAGGGGAATAAGAATACGCCTCCGAGGGAGGCGAATTATTC
>JAITDV010000669.1 GCA_031282385.1 Planctomycetaceae bacterium
GAATAATTCCCTTCCTTCGGAGGGGTCAGGGGTGGTCTCCTACAGGTTAGCGAAAAGGTCTATTGTATGAACAGTGTATAATTTACTTTTTTAGCTTATTCTGTATTACAATTACCAAGAAGGTTACCATTCATTTTTAATCGTTTTTCCAATGCTATACATCAATTCCAGGCTTCAAATCCCTATTGACGAAATTCGGTATTCTTATGCACGTAGTTCAGGACCAGGAGGACAAAACGTAAATAAAGTTTCAAGCAAAGTTATTTTACGTTGGACAGCTTCACGGTTGTCGGATTTGGAAGTAGAATGCCTTGCCGCCAAATTTCCTCGATTCTGGTCTGCTAAAAATCACGAAGTTATCATAACAAGTCAACGCCAAAGAGACTCAACCTTAAATAAAAAAGACTGCCTAGAAAAATTTATCAAAATAATAAAAGACGCCGCAAAAATACCAAAAAAAAGAATACCAACTAAACCAACAAAAAACTCAATAAAAAAAAGACTCGAAAACAAAGCAAAAAACGCAATAAAAAAACAAAATCGAAAAATATTAGAATAATTGTAAACTATCAACAGAATTTTTCAGCGAAAGTTTTAAACTGTTTACACTTTAAATTTCTTTTACAACCGCCTGTTTACCTATCGGAAAGCAGGCTTTTACGTTCTTGGGTCGTGTAATTTATAGTATGAGCAGTATAATTGTTTTGTAATTATTACTATTCAATAATGTAAAGAATATTTTCATCACACATTAAATTTAGGTTTTTATTTTTGCAAGATACGAATATACATAAGCAACAAAACAGATTTTGGAAATAAGACAAAATTGTGAACACTATCTTACAAAACGAAATTTCAAATAGGAGGAGTTAGAATAAGTATATACGGAAATGTGAATTATTAATTTCTATATATTCCGTTTTTTTGTTCATTCCTTGATTTAAAACATATTAAAACAAATGGAAACAATTAATCCAGATATTATTGCACAACGTAAACAAATAAATTGGCAACATTTTATTCAGCATATCAATTCTTCAAACCGAATTCTTCTAACAGCACACCAGCGTCCCGATGGAGATTGTCTTGGCAGCGAACTTGCAATGTTTCATATTCTTACTTGTCTTGGCAAAACTGTTCGTATTCTTAATCATCATACGTTACCTCCGTCATTGGCTTTTCTTGATCCGTCTTGTCAAGTTATGGGTGTTGAACAAATGACAGATGAGATGCGTGATTGGTTATCTGGAATTGATTTGATACTTATTCTTGACACCGGCGTTTGGTCTCAACTCGGAGATATAGGTCAAATTATCCGCGAATCCAATGCAATTAAACTTGTTCTGGATCATCACGAATCTTGGGATGATCTTGGAGTTAATGAATGGTTTGTCGATTCGTCGGCAGAAGCAACAGGTATTCTTGTTGCTCAAGCGGCAGACGCATTGGGTGTAGAATTGAATTATGATATTGCGTTTCCGATTTTTGTTTCAATAGTTACCGACACAGGTTGGTTCGCCTACTCAAGCATAAATTCCAATACCTTCCGCACAACAGCAAGATTACTTGACGCCGGAGTTATCCCTGCAAAAATTTACAAAGAAATCTACGAAAAAAATTCTATCGGAAGAATTCGGCTCATCGGTAAAACTCTTGCAAATGTAGAATCTTTTTTCGACGGCAAATTAATGTACGCAAATATTATGCTCGACGACTTCAATATCACTGGTGCATTAAACTCTGAAACAGACGGACTTTCAAGTATGCTGCTCAAAGTAAATAATTCTCAAGTTTCATTGCTCGTAACAGAACTCGACAACGGCAGCTTCAAGTTAAGTTTTCGGAGCCGTTCCGATAATATTGATTGCAACAAAATCGCAAAACAATTCGCTGGAGGCGGTCACAAAAAAGCCGCCGGCGCAACACTAACACTAACCTACGAAGAAACAAAAAAACAAGCAATAAACGCAATTGAAAAAGAAATTCGAAATTCAGAACTCGGAATTTAGTGTTAGTAATATTTTTTGTTCAGAAAATTTTTGTATAGTCATCACACTTTATAAACTGTTTATACTTTAAATTTCTTTCACCGCCGCCTGCTTACCTATCGGAAAGCAGGCTTTTACGCTTTTGCGTCACGTAATTTATAGTACGAACAGTATAAACTGTTTAAAAATATTATTTGAGTAGTTAATTTTTTTGCAAAGATCATTTTTAGAGATTAGACCTTTTCGCTAACCTGTAGGAGACCACCCCTGACCCCTCCGAAGGAGGGGTCAGGGGTGGTCTCGGAGGAGTTAAAGGCAGTTTTTTGTTGTAGGTTTTTTGTTGCGTTGATGTATTTTTAGGTTAGAGAAAAGGTCTATTCTCTATTGTTTATTGACGCCGGTATTGTAATGATAAGGTTGGTTTGTTAGACTTGCGAGAGTTTAAAAAATTAGCGGTTATTTTCATGCGTAATCTGCTGTCAAATGTTGCAGTTTTTTTGTAGCAAAATCCCGCGTAATCCCGCCGCGCCGCCAACACCGCGTCAATTCCGCACAAAAACAATACACCACCTTTCGACAGAGGTTTCATTTACACCAATAGTTACTCTTGAAAATAAAAAACAAGGGATGGCACGTATTGCAATTTTACGATTATCAAGTAAAATTCCCGCCTTTTGAAGTCGTGAACACTAGGCACAATTTAAGCACAACAATTTTTGTAACAAAAAAACAGAACCCACATATTAAGACAATGCCACAAGTACCGCCGAACTTTTTTTGGGAATTCAGCGACACAAAAATATCAAAACAGGCTTTAGACAATATTTAATTTAAACCGCAAAAATTACCAAAAAATAAAATTTGAACAACTTAAATATCGATAACACAGTTGCGGTAAAAATTTTTTAATACACCGACCAAACCTCAAATTTACTTCATAATTGTTGTTTTTTTAACCATAAGGGGGGTACTGGTTGTCATAAAGATTGTTGTCGGTTATACTTGATCCGGTTGTCGTTTATAGGATGCCTATAACCGACAGAATAATGTTGGTGATTTGTATAGAAAATATACTTTTAACAATAATAAAAATAATTTTCGTTACATTTAACCGCAACAAAAAATTATAGACAATTGTAATTCGTATTCGATTTACAATTTGTTTCAATGATGTTTGTTCATTAGAATAGGAATTGACCCGAAATTAACAACGCAATAGTAAAAAAATTAAATTAGCAGATGAACGTAATTTTTTCTGATATCTCCACAATTTTTGCACAAGAAGCCGCTCCACAACCGGTAGGACAAGAAAACGGTTTTTTGACGATGATCCTTATTGTTTGCGCGGTTGGCGTTATGTTGTGGTTCTTTATGATCCGTCCGCAACAACGACAAGAAGAAGCCGCAAAAAAATTAATCGATTCGTTGAAACAAAATGATAAAGTTTACACCGTTGGAGGAATCGTTGGTATCATATATTCTGTTGACAAAGACAAAAACGAAGTTGTACTGAAAGTTGACGAATCAAACGGTACAAAAATCAAATTTGTCTTACAAGCTATTCAGGGAAAAATTGAGAAAGATCAAAAAAATACCTGATAATTGTAATCATACCGGATGCGAAAAAATTTTGTCCACGCAACCGGATAAACGATAAACTTTATAACAAAACAAATTAACAACACAAGCAACCACGAAATAATTATCGTAACAATTAATTTCATTTTACCGAACATGCTTTAGATTTCGATAACGCAATAATGTTAATGTAATTTTTTTAATAAATATGCAAAATATGTATTGCGCGAGTTACCGAAAAACTAATATATGAACCATAAAAAAACAACTAACACTTAACAAATATTCAAAAATTTACAGTTTACACTTTACATTTCAATTAGTTTGTAAAATTTATCCATTTTACAAATTTGTCTTGTTACCCTGGACCTCCGAAATTTAAGGTGTATTTGGCAAAAGAAACTTAACCCCCCATTAACAACATTCACATCCCAAAATTAAAATGCCTCGAATTGTCAATTTCACGATTATTGCTATTGTAGTAATTTTTCTTCTTACGCAGAGCTTGCGTTCAAGTACAACATTACTAGTTCAAGACGACGTCTCCGCAACTGCACCGGATTCAACTAAACCAATTGATGTTGCTGCGCCGTTGAAAGAATCCTCCGTTTCACCCTCTGCAGCATTGCCCGAATCAAAAGATCAAACGGTAGCCAAACCAGAAGAAAAAACTAAAACAGAATCCCAACCCGAAACCAAAACACCAGCCGCACCTGAAACCGAAAAAAATGGCAATAACATTGATGTTTTTCCCAACTCCCCTAACTCGTCCAATCCTCCCGCATCTGAACCTGCCGCCCCAAACAATACAGCTAAAGTTGATCCGTTTGACACGAAGGTTACAGAACAATTACACAACCACGAAAACGATAACAAAACTGAAGAAGAAATTGAAAAAGCAAAAGAAAACGCGGAACGTTGGCGAGCAATTAGAGTGTTTCTTTTCAACGTTGGAATTTTTGCGGCAATAGTGATCGTTTGTTTTGTGATCGGCAGTACTGCTGCAAGACGTTGGAAGATGGCGAATGAGTACGGTTTCAAAATTACCGTAACAATATTAGCGTTTGCAGGCGGTATAATTGCGGCGGTAGTAAGTTGGGATCGTATATTGCTTGGAATAGATCTGAGCGGCGGCGTCGTACTTGTTTATGATATTCCTAAAAGCGCATCCAACACGAGTAAACGTGATAGCAATGGTCAAATTTCTTCCGCAACAATGGAACAATTGAAATCAGCGATTTCAACTCGTATCAATCCTGGCGGTCAACGCGAAATAACAATTACACCGCTCGGTCAATCCCGAATTCAAGTCATCATCCCGCACGCTGAAGACACTGAAGTACAACGAATCCAAAGAGTAATAAGTGAATCAGGTGCGTTGGTGTTTCGTATTCTTGCGTCGCGGGCGTTTGCTCAAGACGCACATATTATTTCGTTGGCTGAACCGACAATCAATTCACAAATCTCTGAAATCCGTAGTACACAAGGTGATTTATTGGCACAATGGTTCCCTGTGTACGAAGGTGAAGAAACACAATTTCGTTACAGCTCCGAATTTTTAACCCGAACACGTAACAATAAACTCGAAGTGCTTGTACTTTGCAATGACGGTGAAGATGTTACAGGTAAATATTTGAGCAATGTTGGTCGCGGCAGCAATGGAGTAAAACCTGGCGTAACTTTTAATTTTAACAGTGCCGGTGCAATTAAATTCGGACGTTTGACCTCTAATAATTTACCTGATCCCGCCCAACCACAACGGAAACGTAATCTCGGCATCATCCTCAATGAACAACTCTACTCCGCCCCTGGTATAGAAAGCGCAATCTCCGATCACGGAATTATTACATTTGACCCGCGTCCGGGTAAAGACGGTATGAAGAAACTTGACAACGATATTGAAGATTTGATCAAGATACTTAATGCCGGTGCCTTGCCGGTAGAATTGAGCAAGGAACCGGCTAGCAAGTTGCTCATAGGTTCAACACTCGGAGAAGATACGATTCGTAAAGCTAAAATAGCTCTGGTTGGTTCTGCAATTATTGTACTTTTGTTTATGTTGGTTTATTATCGTTTGGCGGGGCTTATTGCGTGTTTTTGTGTTATTACCAATCTCGCGCTTCTTGTAACAATAATGATCACTCTTCAATCGCCGTTTACTTTGCCTGGACTTGCCGGAGTTGTTTTAACAATTGGGATGGCAGTTGATGCGAATATTCTGATTTACGAACGTTTACGCGAAGAATTAGCCGGCGGTTCGTCCCTCAAACTCGCAATAAGAAACGCTTACAGTAAAGCATTGTCCGCAATTCTCGACTCAAATATCACATCAATTATGGTCGGCTGCATCTTGTACACAATCGGAACAGAACAAGTCAAAGGATTCGCGATTACTTTGGTACTTGGCATAATTTTAAGTATGTTTACAGCGATTTATTGTGCAAAAGTTATAATGGATGTACTTGAAGCGCAACGCGGTATAAATACGTTTACAATGCTCCAACTGTTTAAACGTCCGAATATCAATTTCATGGGGGCGCGCAAAATAACAATAACATTTTCAATTTTGCTTTCGATAGCGGCAATAATTTCGACATTTACCCGCGGTTCGTCGATATTTGATATTGATTTTGTCGGTGGAGTTTCGCTTGAAGTTCTGTTTGAGAAGCCATTGAAAATTGAAGAAGTCCGCAACAAACTTGATAAAAACAATAAAAATAATCCCAACCCGCTTAAAAAATTAGGCGATTCGTCGGTGCAAATTGTACAGGAATCCGGTACCGCAATAGGTACAGAGCAAGTTACTGCCGATACCCGCTACATAATTACAACACCTATGCCGCATATAAAAGATATTGACATTAGCGCAGACGAATATCTTAATGTGGTACAGGAAACTATCAAGGAAATTTTCAAAGATAATTTGCAGTTCTGTAAGTTCGATTATACGATAAACAAAGTGGCAGGTGATAATGAAAATAAACTTGACATAAAAATAAAATCCAGACCCGCGATCAATATCGATTCGCTAGAATCTGTAATAGATAGCGTATCTAAACGCGCTGCACGGGATAAATTGATAGCTAATACTTTTCGTTACGAGTTGTCTTCAAAAGATTATAATTCCCTTAACAAGACCCAACCGATAGCCGAATGGGATATGACAGCTTATGCTGCACCTGGAGTGGTTGAGACAGTACTTGGTTTAATCAAATCGCAACAAGATGCGACTCCTGAATTTCAGACATCAACAACAGTAGGATCGTCAGTAGCAGGAGACACACGAGTTGCCGGTGGACTTGCAATACTTGCAAGTCTTATCGGGATTATAATTTATATGGGAGTCAGATTTAAGGGTCTTGCGTATGGTTTTGCAGCGGCAATTGGGCTGGTGCATGACGTTGTTGTTGTTCTTGGTCTGATTGCTGTTAGTGCATGGGTAGCGAATTGGCTTTCGATTGTACAGATAAGTGAGTTCAAGATTAGTCTGGCTGTAGTTGCAGCGTTTTTAACGATTATTGCTTACTCGATCAATGACACAATTATTCTCTTTGATAGGGTACGTGAGAATCGCGGTAAAGCACCGATGCTCACAGACAGAATGATAAATACTGCTGTCAATCAGACGTTATCAAGAACCGTGTTGACTTCGCTTACCACGTTTTTTGTAACGTTAATTCTTTACTTTTTGGGAGGTCAAGGAATACACACATTTGCGTTTGCAATGAGTATTGGAGTTGCGTTTGGTACTTATAGTACGATTGGCGTTTGTGCTCCGTTGTTGTACTGGATGGTCGGTACGCCGGCAGATAAGATAAACCAATCGTAAGTACCATAAAACAAAGTCCAAAATAATCCTTTGAAAAAACAATTAAGTAAAGAAAAAAATGTGAATTTTTGGAGAGTACTCCAAAAAATTAGTGTACCGTAAACCGGTAATTTTTAGTCCGTTGTTTACATGTTGTCCGTCAGAAGTGTTTCAGACAGACGACAGTAAATTTTTATCCAAATTTCAAATTTGAGGTGATACATGACAAAAAAAGATATTGTTCGTTCAATTGCGGAGAAACTTGATCTGACGCAATTACAAACGAAAGAAATTGTCCAGAAGACATTCGATGCGATTGTTGAGACGATAGTTGAGGAAAGGCGTATTGAGCTTCGTAATTTCGGAGTGTTTGAAGTCAAACGCCGCGCTGCAAGAAAAGCGCGAAATCCGAAAACCGGCGAAAAAGTATTCGTTAAAGAAAAATTTGTTGTTACATTTAAGCCTGGGAAAATTATGGAAGAACGGGTTGCAAAATTGACAGATAAATCCGCGAAATAGATTAAACCGTTTACAACTAAATTACACCAACTTACATAATTTCCTATTGGAAATTAATGATGGAAAGTGAAAATTTGTATGCGGTTTGTTTAAGCTATTCGTACTTTATTTTTTGGAGCTTGTGCGGTTTACCTTTTGGTAAGCTTTGCCGAGATTTTAAATTTGCCGGATTTTAAAGTGCGTTAGTATATTTGGAATAAGATTCGTTTGGTTTGATCCATTTGTGTTTTGTTGTCCTTTGCGGATTTCCTTTTGGGCGGTCTGTTTTCAACTTTTCATGCTTTAATTTTCGGAGACTTGTGTCAGCTGACTTATTGCCAAGCTGATGTTGTCGAAGTTTGAATCAGTTAATTATAAAGTGTGTTTGGTATATTTTTTTGAGGACGACAGTTTTTGAAATGCGATTGGTGAACGATCAACGTTTTACTTATCCGTGTGATTTTATTCCCGAAAGCATTTTTTACAGCGCTTTCGGTATCTGCAATTTTCAAAATCGTTTTGACGTGTTACCGAAACTTGATTTGGCAGAATGTTACGTGATTATGACGGCAAAAAATTGTACTCGATTTTGTTGTTGTCATAATTGCGGGCGTGGAGCTTGATTGGGTTTCGGTATTCACAGTTATGATTTTGTGGTTGTTTGTGGTTTATTCTTTGGTTTTTCAGTTTATAGGTTACAGGCTGTTCGCACTTAATTTTTTTGTCAACCTTCACAGGTGAAAGCAAGTCTTTATGCCTTCGGAGAAACGAATTCTAATGTGAGTCCGGTATAGCTCGTTACGGACAATTTATCTAATTATCTAAACCAAAAAAAATCCCAAAGAATAGTATAAATTTCATCAACTAGGATTTTTTTTAATTGCTATGGATTCAATTTTTGACAGTACGGATTCGGTTCGCAATGCTAACCCGCTTAAATATGCGTGTGAATTTGTGTATTCTTCACCATTTAGGCTTGAACGCGGCGGTTGCCTTTCTGAAGTTCGTATAACTTACGAAACTTATGGTGAATTAAATGAACGTAAAGACAATGCGGTTTTAATTTGTCATGCGATTTCGGGAGATTCGCATGTTGCGGCGCATGATTTAGATGATGGTTCAGGCTGGTGGGAAATCATGGTCGGTTCAGGCAAGCCGATAGATACAGACAAGTATTTTGTTATTTGTCCTAATTTTCTTGGCGGTTGTCGTGGTACTACTGGACCTAATTCAATTAATCCTGATACTGGTAATCGTTATGGGTTAGATTTTCCGGAGGTTACGATTGGTGATATTGTTGAGGCGGATTGTCTTTTGGTAGATAGTCTTGGTATTACGCGATTGTTATCGGTTGTGGGCGGTTCTCTTGGCGGGGTTGTAACGTTGGAGTGGGCAACTCGTTTTCCGGATCGTGTTCTTTCGGTAATACCGTTAGCTACGGCGGCGCACATGACCAGCCAGGCGTTAGCGTTTGACATAGTTGCGCGCAATGCGATTCAAAGTGATCCGAATTATTTGGGCGGACGTTATCATGATAACGGTGTAATTCCGGCAAGCGGGTTGGCAATAGCGCGAATGTTGGGGCATATAACGTATCTGTCGCGTGAGGCAATGATGAAAAAATTTGATTCGACTCGTAATCAAGCACGCAAGATTGAGACGGCGTTTGAGACAAAGTTTTCTGTTGGTTCGTATCTTGCGTATCAGGGCGGCAAATTTGTTGAGCGTTTTGATGCAAATAGTTATGTTGTTCTTACTACGGCAATAGACAATTTTGATCTTGGCAGTACGCCGTTGGAGTTGCAGAGGTCTTTGAAGTGTTCGATGTGTCGTTGGTTGATTCTTAGTTTTACGACGGACTGGCTTTTTCCTTCTTTTTTATCTCGTGAGCTTGTGGGGGCGTTGTTGGCGACGGACAAGCGGGTAAGTTATTGTGATATTCCAAGTCAATGCGGTCATGATGGTTTTCTTTTACCGGATGAGTTTGAGCTTTATGGTGAGATGATACGGTCGTTTTTGAACAATGTTTCGTTTGAGATTTTGTATGGCGGTGTACCGCTAATTGATCGACCGGATCGGATTGATTATGAGCAGATTTTGGATTTGATTCCGCGTGGGGCAAAGGTGTTGGATTTGGGGTGTGGCAAGGGTGGTTTATTGGCGAGGTTACGCCAACGCGGTGGTTGCAGGGTTCAAGGGATAGAGATTAAGGAGAAGTATGTGTTGCAATGTATTGATCGCGGACTGGATGTGGTGCAAGCGGATTTGAATGAGGGGTTGAAGTTTTTTTCGGATCAACAATTTGATTTTGTGGTTTTATCGAAGACGCTGCAGACGGTGCGGGATGTTGAGTTTGTGTTGGATGAGATGTTGCGGGTGGGGGTTCGTGGAATTGTGAGTTTTCCGAACTTAGGGTTTCACGAACACAGACAACGTTTGATGAAAGACGGACGCGCGCCGAATTTAGAAGCGGGAACGCCGAAAGAATGGTACAACACGTCGAATGTAAGATTTCTTACTCTAGCTGATTTTGAAGATTTTTGTAACAAAAAAGGGATCAATGTACATCATTGCATCGCGATTGACACAAAACAACAAAAACAAATTAACGAAAATCCAAACGAAAACGCAGATGAAGTTATTTTAGTATTGAGCAAGTAAGAGAAACCTACATATATTATTCGTCCTATAAATTGTGCGGCTCAAGAGCGTTAAAGCCTGCTTTCTGATAGGCAAGCAGATGGTGATAAACGAAATTTAACGTGTGAACGGTTTAAATAAATCTCAAACAAACAATCAATCCATAATATTCCTTTGTATTTGTCTGTACTTTTTATTATTTTAGATAGGTGTTATAATTTTCGCGGCTTTTGTTTTTCGGGGTCAAAAGCGATGTATATTCGGAGCAATTGAATTTTCGGTTTTTGGGCAAGTGTTTATATTTGTTATGTTTTCAATGTTCCTTTTTGTTCATTAAAAAACAGAACGAAAATTTACAATGTGAAGGGTATATTTTTTTATCATGTAGTGTAAATATGCTGTTTGTACTATAAATTGCATGACTCAAGAGTGTAAAAGCCTGCTTTCTGATAGGTAAGCAGGCGGTGTGAAGAAAATTTAACGTGTAGATAAGACCTTTTCGCTAACCTGTAGGAGACCATCCCTGACCCCTCCGAAGGAGGGGAATTATTCGCCTCCCTCGGCGGCGTCTTCTTATTCCCCTCCTTCGGAGGGGTTAGGGGTGGTCTCGGAGGAGTTAAAGGCGGTTTTTTGTTGTGTTGATGTAT
>JAITDV010000009.1 GCA_031282385.1 Planctomycetaceae bacterium
AAGCGTAAAAGCCTGCTTTCCGATAGGTAATCCCGAATAGCTACAAAAAAAGTGCTGTTTACTTTTATATTGTTGTGTTTCCGTTTATTCGTTCCTTCTCCCTAACACTTTTCACATAAGCTCTAAGCAATTGGATTACAGGCAATCCGTAACTGAGTAGTTGTATTATTTTTTAGTAGTTTTTTTAGTAGTTTTTTTGGTAGTTTTTTTAGTAGTTTTTTTGTAGTTTTTTCTTTTGTTTGTTTTTTTTGTTGTTCCTTTTGCGGCTTTTTCGGCTAACAGATCAAGAGCGCGGTCAAAAGTTAATTCCTCTGCTGTAAATCCTTTTGGAAGAGTTGCATTGGTAACTCCATCGGTTATATAATTTCCGAAACGTCCTGCAAGTAACTTTACCGGCTTGCCCGTTATCGGCGAATCATTGAATAACTTTAACGGTTCACTTGTTTTTCCTGCGCCTCTTGCAGTTCGGATTTTGGGTTGTGATAAAAGCTCCAACGCTTGCTCCAAATTTACGTCAAGAGGTGACAAATTTTCCGGCAAAGATCGTGTCTCCTTGCCGCAAATAATATAGGGACCAAATTTACCATCTCTTGCGAAAACCTCTTGATCATTTTCAGGATTCTTACCAAGATTGCGCGGTAGCGATAACAATTTAAGCGCAAGTTGCAACGTCATCATTTCCGGCGTCATACCTTTGAGCAAAGCGGCATTTTGTTTTTCTTCGTCGTCGGGCAAACCGCGTTGGACATAAGGTCCGAAACGTCCGTTTTTGATGAAAATTGGTTTTTGAGTTTCGGGGTCAAAACCCAATGGTTCTTCGCTGCGTTGGGCATTTTCCAGAATCTCTTTTGCCTTAGCAAATGTCAATTCATCCGGCGGCAATTCGTCCGGCAAATTTGCTGTTATTTCGCCGTATTGCAAATAAGGACCAAATTTACCCACACGTACTACAATCTGCTCAGCGACTTCAGGTTTAATAATACTGTTATCATTAATAATGCTGCTGCTATTATTATTATTATTGAAAACGTTGATTGTGCAGACGTCGCGGGCGTTGATTTCTCCGATTTTATTTTCGAGAAGTTGCTTCAACCCGTACCGTTTTCCGCCGAAATAAAATTCTTTCAAATAATCCAAATGACCGCTTTCACCGCGGCTAATTGCGTCGAGTTGGTCTTCCATTTGTGCTGTAAAATCATAGTTTATCAAGTCGGGCAAATGCTCTTCCATGAGTTGATTGACCGCAAAAGCTATCCAAGTCGGCACCAACGCGCCGCCTTTTTTGAACACATAATTTCTGTTCAATATTGTTTCAATAATTGACGCATAAGTACTTGGTCTTCCGATTCCGCGTTCTGTCAATTCCTTTGTCAACGCGGCTTCAGAATACCGCGACGGCGGCATTGTAACATGAGATTTCGGCTCAAGATTATTGCAAATAAGCAAATCGCCGCTATTGACCGACGGCAACAACGTTTCCCGATCCGCAAGCTCCGCACTCGGATCATCCGACCCCTCAACATAAGCACGTAAATAACCCGCAAACTCTATCGTTTTACCGCTAACAGAAAATAACGCATCATCGACTTCTACTGTCAATTGTTTTCGTTTACCGCGCGCGTCTGACATTTGACTTGCGATTGTTCGTTTCCAAATCAAATCGTAAAGCTTAAATTCCTCACGCGTCAACTTGTCCCGCAAATTGTCCGGTAACTCAAAAACACTACCCGCAGGACGAATCGCTTCATGCGCTTCTTGTGCATTTTTGACATTAGTTTTATAAATCCGCGGCGAGTCGGGTAAATATTCTTTGCCGTATTGTGATAAAACTAAATTACGCGACGCATTTATCGCCTCATCGGATAAGTTAGTCGAATCAGTACGCATGTACGTAATATAACCATTTTCATAAAGCCCTTGAGCAATACTCATCGTCGTACGCGCTGTAAAACCAAATTTACGATTCGCTTCCTGTTGCAACGTACTTGTAGTGAACGGCGCGTATGGTCTTTCAATATAAGGTTTTTCTTCAACAGATTTAACTTTAGCCGGATAATTTTTTAGTCGATTTACAAGCTCAATCGCCGACTTCTCGTCAAGTAAAATATGTGAAACCGGATTGATCAAAATTCCTGTTTTCGGATCAAAATCTTTGCCGCTTGGTATTTTTTGCGTGCCGACAGAAACCAAAACGGCTTGAAAGGATTTGCTTGTTTCTTTTTCTGCAAAGTTGCCTAAAATATCCCAATAAGTTGCTGAACGAAACGCGATTCGTTCTTTTTCACGCTCTACAATCAATCGAACCGCAACACTTTGAACTCGTCCTGCTGAAAGTTTTGGTCCTATTTTTCTCCAGAGCAACGGCGAAATTTCGTAACCATAGAGCCGATCAACAATTCGACGTGTTTCTTGAGCTTGAACCAGATCGTTATCAATTGAACGCGGCGCGGTTAACGCTTCATCAATTGCTTTTTTGGTTATTTCGTGAAACACGAGCCGATGAATAGGCAATTTCGGTTTCAGCGTCTCAACAAGATGCCAACTTATCGCTTCACCTTCGCGGTCTTCATCTGTTGCGAGATAAAGGTCGGAAGCGTCCCGAAGCAAATCGCTCAATTTTTTAACTTGTTTACGTTTATCATCGGGAATAACATAAATCGGCTCAAAATTCGAATCGACATTTACGCCGAGATTCGCCCATTTTTCTTTTTTGTATTTGGACGGAATGTCCTTAGAATTTCGCGGTAAATCACGAATATGACCGATACTCGCCTCAACTCGAAAACCGCCGCCAAGTATGCGCCCTATTGTGCGAGCCTTTGCAGGAGACTCTACTATTACAAGTGAATAACTATCTTTTGACTTTGTGGAAATAGTCATAAAAATTTTTTTAAACTGTTCGCATTTGAATTTGCGACAATGCACAAAAGTTTAACCGCATGAAAAATTCGTCTTAAACTCTTTGTGTTACCAAATTCCAAAATGTGTTCGGTACCTAATTTGACAACAAATTTAATTGACAATAAAAAAACATTTCTTAAAAACTGAAATTCGATCAATTCTCAATCGTCCCCAGTCTCCAAAATAAATTTTCTTATTGTTATTACAAATCTACCCAATTATTGTCAATCCCAATTTTTCAATTAATACAATAAAATTTCAAAAAAAACAAAAAAATTGTAAAATTAGAAAAAATAAATACGACTAGATAAATTTAATTGAAACAAATTTAAAATTTTTTTAAAAATTATAATTATTCAGCCGTGTGTTTTTTTATCGAACATATCCCAAAAATAGGAGTAATTCCGTCAAAATAGATTTTTAGAAGTTGCCCCTTGAATGAATTATTAAATGGTGTAGAATACTCGGCTGTAGTTGGAATTGGTTTGGTCAGAGTTATTAAACAGTTCACACTTTAATTTCCTTAATTTCCTTTACTGCCGCCTGCTTACCTATCGGCAAGCAGGTTTTTACGCTCTTGAGTCCCGCAATTTATAGTACGAACAGCAATTTCTAACAACATATTTTTAAGCGACATTTGCAAAATTTGCAAAATCGGCATTTTCAAAAATTGTAATTATGTGTTATTAAAATTGGCAGTTACGATTTTCCTTCTCCACCAAAATATAAAATTATCAGGAAAATTCAAATTTAAGTTTTTTTACGAATTTCATTTTTCCATTATTACCTAACAAACACAAAATATTTTTTACGATCTGTATGCAGTCTCTACTTCCTAACAGGCAAAATAACCGAAATGATTGGTTTACATTTCTGCTGATATTTATGCTTTGCATGATGATAATGAATCTGTTTGCGCCGCCGCGTCAACAAAATAAGCCGCAAAATGTTGATCTCAATGCTCCGATTGGTCAAAATAATCCGAACAACCCGCCGCCCCAAAATCCGACCAATACGCCGCCCAAAACTGAGGACGCCAAGGTTGCGGAAGTACCTAAAATTGAGGAAACGCAAGTTGCGGCGGAATGTGTTACGCTTGGGTCGATGAATCCAAAAAGCGATTATAAGATGTTAATCACTCTTACAAATCAAGGTGCGGCACTGGTTCGGGCGGAGTTGAACACTGAACGTTATAAAGGAATACAAGATCATTCGGGATACTTGGGGCAAATTGTGGTCGATCAGAATACGTCTGATTTGACGTCGGCTAAACTTGGCGGCGGTGTGATTGTTCAAGTTGTTGGCGATGGAACTCCGGCACAAATTTTCGGGTTGCAAATCGGGGACAGAATTACAAAATTCGTAAATTCAAATTCAGGAAAAACCGCCGACATAAAAAACTTTCAAGATTTACGGAATGCTCTCTACGATTCAAAACCAAAAGATAAAATCAGCTTATTTGTTGTTCGCGGGTCGCAAACGATTGAGCAGGAAATTTACCTCGATCAACCCCCAATGGATGTAATTCGCCCCGAATCTGTACCGCAAGGTTACGAAGATTACAGCAGACTCGGCGGTTTACGCGGTGTTGTTTTTAACGGTAATAACAACGACTCGGTTAGCGACCAATTATCTTTTTTGACGACTTTGTTGCAGCTTGACGAAAACAAACTTGAATTGCCCAAAAGCCTCAACGCCGCAAACGCCGCAATTAAAGGAATCTGCGAACGCGATTCAACTCTGGACAAAGAAATACTTGATTTGAGACTACGGAGTAAAGCGTGGCGAGTTGTCAAAAAATCGGAAAACGAAGTTGTGTTTGCGATTACGATACCTTCACACAATATCGAATTGTTCAAGACTTATTATCTTGCTAAAAATGAAGAGAAAACCGCGTTGCCTGGTATAGACGGCGCAGGTTATCATCTGAAACTCAAAATCGAAATTAAAAACCGCGACACTAAAGAACACAGAATCGCTTACCAACTCGACGGTCCGACAGGTTTACCGCTGGAAGGCGGATGGTACGCTCAAAAAACAGGACCGACATGGAGCCGTTTCGGAATTCGCGACGTCGTAGTGAAATTCCAAGAGAACAACGGACAAGTAATACCCAATGGAACAATTGCGTTGGATAAAGTTGTAAACGCTTGGGGTAATTTACCAATTGAGTATATAGGTGTGGACTCGCTCTATTTTCAATGCACGATCAAACCAAACAAACCGGTAAATGAAAAGTCATGGCATGATTATTCGATGCCGATTCGTGTTGGCGGGCGGAATTATAATTGGCAGACGCTGACGGATGTGTCATTTAGGTTGTGGGGCAAAGAGAAATTGCTGATGGCGGGAGAAGGTTTTGAACACGAGTATTTTATTTTTCTAGGTCCCAAAGAAACAAAATTACTTGCCGAATATGGGTTGAGTCAAACGGTATCTTATGGTTGGTTTTGGTTTGTTGCGCAACCGCTTCTTTGGGTGCTTCAAACGTTTAATTGGCTTGGTGTGAGTTATGCTGTTGCAATAATTTTGCTAACTATCTGCGTGCGTCTGTTAATTTTTCCTTTGAGCCGCAAAATGGCTATAGGCGCAATGAAAATGGCTGAATTACAACCGCAAATTCAAATGATAAACGAAAAATATAAAGACGACATGCAAGCCCGATCAAAAGCAATGAACGCCCTTTTTAAAGAACATAATTATAGTCCAATGGCGGGTTGTTTACCGTTGTTGATACAGTTACCGATTTTTATCGGATTGTATAAGGCGTTGTCGATTGACCCGGGTCTTTATGGTACACCGCTTATTTCAAGATCGTTGCGTTGGTGTGTTGATCTTTCTGCGCCGGACATGCTTATTAATTGGAGTAGTTTTTGGGTGTGGCTTGGCTATCCGGGTTTTAATGAAGGTCAAGGTTTCTTCACTTTGGGACCATTTTTCAACTTATTACCAATATTAACAATCGTATTGTTTCTGCTCCAACAAGAAATAATGATGCCGCCGCCTGCGCCAAATGATGAACAAGCGAAAATGCAACGACGAATGATGAAGTTTATGATGATTTTTATGGGATTGTTGTTTTTTAAGGTACCAAGCGGGTTGTGTATTTACTTTATTGTGTCAACTGCTTTTGCTTTAGTTGAACGAAAATTTATACCGAAATCCAACCCAAAAGAAACCACAACAAAAGATGAAACAAAAAAAATTGAACAAAATAATGACGCCGAATCCGCAACCCAAAACCAAAAAAAAATAAGAAAAGCAAAAAAACGTAGAAATAACCCAGACGAAAAAGAACCAACAAAAACTGAAAATTTCATCGCAAAATGGATACGCGAAGTAATCGAAAAAGCAAACGACGAACGAAGATTTGAAGAAGGAAGAAAAAAGAAAGATAAAGATAAAAAAGAAAATAAAAAATAATCGTAACTATTCAGCAATCCCGCAAATTATCGTACGTTCAGTATAATTTTTTTCTTTTAAGAGCGGAAAAATTAAGGAATCAACATTGCACGATTCTTGCATACTACTGAAAACGTCTAAATCAAATACGAATGCTGAATTTTGAAATTAAAGTTTGTTGGACGGGTTGACGGGATTTTGCAGTTTCGTATAATACCCGCCTTATGGTTGAAGGGGCGGTCTATTTTTTTTGAGATAGTGTTGCCTTTATCAAAATACACAACAAATATACAACAGTAGTTTCTGTTGGGGTCGATGGCTTTTGTGGCGTGTCGGCTTTGATGTTTGAAAAACGTTAACAAATAAGGAATTTTTTATGTCAGCGATTGCAGACGAAGTAATTAAAATTATTGCCAATCGTTTCGATATGGACGAGACGACAATTAAACCTGAAACAGACATTACAAACGATCTCGGTGCGGATTCTCTTGATATTGCCGAATTACTGATTGAGTTTGAGGACAAACTCGCGGTCTCTATTGATGAGTCTGAAGTGCAGAGTCTTACGACAGTTGGCGATGTTATTGCGTATGTTGAAAAATACTCGGCAAAAGATCAAAACCAAAATAATGAAGGTTGTAGTTGTGGTTGTGGTTGCAAATGAAAAGTGTAATTGTACTCTTTGTATTTGGATAAATTTCGTAACAGTCTGCGAAATTTATTAGAGGTAACGGTCAGACAGGAATGTTAAACTTTTCATATTTTAATCTTCGGCAATCTATGCAAATTTACATGGTTGTGAGTTTGTTTTGATTTTTTGTATTGTAGGATTCTAAAGTGTGTTTGGTGTAATAGACCTTTTCGCTAACCTATAGGAGACCACCCCTGACCCCTCCGAAGGAGGGGAATTATTC
>JAITDV010000105.1 GCA_031282385.1 Planctomycetaceae bacterium
TGCAAGGTTTTAAGGAAAATCTCGGATAAAACAATAACTATATTGCAAATTATAACTCTAAATTGCAACCAGATAAGCCCAGAATTTATAGCACCAAATGACTTCTTCAGGGACAACTAAATATGTTTTGGTTTATGTGGGGATATACAGAATTAAAATCTTCATGTATACTGCTCGCAAAATTGCGTGACTCAAGAGCGTAAAAGCCTGCTTTCCGGTAGTTAGGCGGCAACAAAGGAAATTTAAAGTGTGAACAGTCTATTAATGTCTGCGGATTTTTTACGATTACGCCTTGATTTGAATTATCATAATTTTTGTACAAAAAATGACAGAAGTAATTCTTTATACAGATGGTGCGTGTAGCGGCAATCCTGGTCCCGGAGGTTGGGGATTTATATTGCGTCACCCCAAAAGCGGCAAAGAAATAGAACGATCCGGCGGAGATGCGAATACTACAAACAACCAAATGGAATTGACTGCCGTAATTGAAGGTTTAAAAGCTCTGACCCGACCGACAACAGTTGAAATTGTAAGCGATTCAAAATATGTGTTGCAAGGATTATCGGATTGGTTACCGGCTTGGAAAAGAAATGCATGGAGACGAAAAGAGAAAGGAAAATGGATGCCAATAAAAAATGTTGAACTCTGGCAAGAATTGGATTTGTTAGTAAACAAACATAAAGTTACACTAACACACGTCAAAGGACATTCGGGCAACATCGAAAACGAACGCTGCGACAAACTCGCAACCAACGCAATTGCAAAATACAGAAAAAACACACATTAAACAAATATAAAATTGTTCTTTGTTTGCAGTAATAATTGTTACAAAAATTTATGTTCTTCACTTTGCAAAATTCTGTTGCAACTATTCATCCGTGTTTTTTTTATCTGCAACTATTTTGTTCCCTCTAATTCTAATAATTCCGTACGACGATATCGTTTTCCAAACGGTTCCAATATTAAAACCCTTATTTGTCAAATTACCCTTACCAGCCCAAAATTCCTACCAACGCGCCATTATGTCATTATATTTTGTTGGATTTTGTCTTAAATTCATCATCGAAAGAATAAGAGTATAAAGGCGCATTTTTTTTGGTGTTGTTTGTTACTAATGGAAATTGGACAAATAAGGGTTGTTTTATTTTAGAACGTTGTTTATTTTAGGGCGTTGTGTTTTTATTTGCTTCGTTCCTAAACCCTAAACCCTAAACCCTTTTCCTAAACAATTGAATCCTGCGACTGAATAGTTACGTTAAAGAAGTTTAACTATTTTAAAGTGTGAACAGTTTATATACTGCTCGTACTATAAATTGCGAGACTCAAGAGTGTAAAAGCCTGCTTTGCGATAGGTAAGCAGGCGGCGGTAAACGAAATTTAAAGTGTGAATAGTTTAAAATGGAATTTGAACAAATGATCGGAATTGATTTTTTGGGAGGTATTATTTTTGTCCGAATTCGTGTACGGCTTCTATTAATGCGATTGCATTTTCTGGTGGAGTTTGTGGTAATATGCCGTGGCCGAGATTGAAAATGAAGCCGTTTTTATTATTTGTGAGTCTAATGATTTTTTGTACATTTTTTCTTATTGTATCGCGATTTGTCAAGAGAATTGCGGGATCGAGATTTCCTTGTATTGCGTAGTTATTTCCGATTGTATCCCATGCTTTGTCGATTGGAATTCTCCAATCAACTCCGATTACATTTCCGCCAGAGGCGGCAATATTGGGCAAGAGCATAGGATTCCCAGGTGCAAAATGAATTACTGGAGTACCTGGTAATATCAGATCAATAAGTAATTTTGAAAAAGGTTGAACAAATTCCGCATAATCTTCTACAGATAGACAACCTGCCCAACTATCAAAAATTTGTATAATTTGTGCGCCGGCTTTAATTTGTCCGTTTAGATATTTTGCGGTTGAGACGGCGAATTTTCGCATTAGTTCAGACCATTTTGCCGGATAAAGGTGCATGAAGGTTTTGACGTAATGAAAATTTTTGTTGTTTATTGATTTACGGTTTGGGGTTAGTTTTGGGTCGCTGATTGCGTATGTTGCCAAAGTGAAAGGTGCGCCGGCGAATCCAATTAACGGTATCCGGTTGTTCAACCCTTCACGTGTGTAACGAACAGTATCCATAACGTAATAGAGTTGTTCTTCTGATTCGAGTTCTGTTATGTTTTTAACATCTTGTGGATTGCAGATGGGTTTTGTAACGAGAGGACCGCCGTTGTCGGGAAATGTTATACCGAATCCCATTGGCTCAAGAATAAGCAAAATATCTGAAAATATAATTGCCGCATCGACACCAAGACGCTCTACCGCCGTAAGCATAACTTCAGCTGCAAGCGACGGAGTTTTGCACAGTTCAATAAATGTAACTTTATTTCTAACGTTTTGATATTCCTGCATGTAACGTCCGGCTTGACGCATAAGCCAAACTGGAATTTTATTGGAATATTGCAAACGAACTGCCCGCATCATCGGGCTATCATCAATTAAATTAGGCATTTTTTATAACGGATAATTTGGTTAATAAACAGTAAACCGAACAAGAAAACAAATTGTACGCCAACAATTGTAAGTCAACAATACTCTACAACAAGTAAATTCAGAATGCAAAATTCATACTATAATTATTTCAATCAATTCATATCAACTAATAGAGATTTGCAAATTGAATAGACCTTTTCTCTAACCTAAAAATACATCAACATAACAAAAAACCTACAACAAAAAACCGCCTTTAACTCCTCCGAGACCACCCCTAACCCCTCCGAAGGAGGGGAATAAGAATACGCCTCCGAGGGAGGCGAATAATTCCCCTCCTTCGGAGGGGTCAGGGGTGGTCTCGGAGGAGTTAGCGAAAAGGTCTAATATGTGATTCAAAACCGCACATACGATTGACAAAAAATAGTAAGTCTGATATTGGAAATCACATAGATATACTGTCCGTACTATAAATTACGCGGCTCAAGAGCGTAACAGCCTGCTTTCCGATAGGTAAGCAGGCGGCAGTAAAGGAAAATTCAAGTGTGAACAGTTTAAATTTTTTTGTTGACGATGCATAATTATGCGGTTGGGCAAAGTTGATTACTTTTGTAAAAGTATTTTGGTAAAGAGTCAAAAAAAATATGAGATAATGAATGTAGGTAATTTGACTAAACTGAAAAAAATGCTAAAATTAGTCAAATATTTTGGATTGGCGGGTTGGCTAGTATGCGCAAATTTACAAGGTACTTGCTTTAACTTCGCTTTGTGTATATACTTATTATAGTTTTAAGTTAAAATCACCTATTCCTTTCCTTCCCCCCAATGGAAAAATTAGCGGGTATAAATCAGTTACCGGACGGTAATTTGTCTTTAGCGGTGGTCGGCGCAGCTTGCCGACTTCCGGGTGCTGATGATATTAATGCGTATTGGGATTTAATATTACGCGGCGGTTACGCAATTACTGAAGTGCCGCCAGACCGGTTTGACCGCGAAATCTACTTTGATAAAAGAAAAGGCGTAAGAGGAAAATCTTATATAACACACGGCGGACTTATTAATTACAGCAATTTTAATCCGCTTGAATTTCCGTTTCCATCTCGTTTGATTGGGATTTGTGACACCGGTACAATTGAAATGTGCCGTGTTGCTGCGATGGCTTGCCGTGATGCAGGAATGAACCCGTTTCAAATTCCTTGTCGAAATACAGGTGTTTATTTGGGAAGTACTTCCGTTGGGCAACTCTACCATGAAATCAACTACTCAATTCTTGCGCCGAAATTGGCACAAATTTTACCTGACTTAAATTCACTGAAAAAAAATCTGACGGAAGATGAATTAAGTAAAATTGTTGGACAAATTGTTCTAACTATCCGCAATAATTCAATTTGCCAACCTTCCAAGGGCTATTTATTTCCACAAATTCAATCAATGAGTGCGGCAGTTTCGGAATCACTCGGATTGACTGGTACGTCAATAACTCTTGACGCGGCTTGTTCATCGTCTCTAAATGCTTTGGCAATGGTACGTCGTGATCTTCGTGCGGGGCTTATAGATATGGCGATAGTTGGCGGTGGCAACTACTTTACGCGGGAAAGTTTGATTCTATTTTCCAACGCTCAATCCGGTTCGCCGGATGGAAGTTTTCCATTTTCTGAACATGCAAATGGCGTTATTATTGCGGAAGGTTATGTTGCTATTGTTGTTAAGACGTTGGAAAGGGCGTTGGCAGATGGTAATAAAATTCATGCAATTATTTATGGTATCGGACTTTCAAGCGATGGTCGCGGACGGTCGCATTGGGCGCCAAGAATTGAAGGCGAAATTGCCGCAATCCGTAGAGCTTATCCAAATAAATCTGATCTCCAACGTCTCACCTACTACGAAGCACACGCAACCTCAACGCCTGTCGGCGATAAAACCGAACTTGACGCTATCCGAACTGTTTTTTCAAACGAGTTTAAAGATCGCGTTCCGCTCGGAAGTGTAAAAGGTAACATTGGTCATCCGCTTGAAGCTGCGGGAATTGCCGGTTTGATCAAGGCTATTTTAATTTTTCGGCATAACACGATTCCGCCGCAAGTTTGCCCGAAACCGCTAAATAAAAATGTCGATTGGGACAAATTGCCTTTTTATGTACCTGAAATTGCGTCGGAGTTGCCCGTGTCGAAAGATGGTCGTCCGCGTCTTGCCGGAATTAGTGCGTTTGGGGTTGGCGGAATAAACGCGCACGTTGTAATTCAGGAACCGTCGGAATTTGTAAGACAAAATCGTACATTGGAAAAGTCAGATTCGGAAACTAAAATTGTATCAACTGTAATTTCTGTTGCGCAAATTCCGCCGAATAATTCTCAGATTCAAAATGTCAAGCGTGAACCGATAGCGGTAATTGGTGTGGGGGCATTGTTTGCCGACAGTTTGAATTTTGCGGCGTTTGAGTTATTGGTTAAATCTGGAGTTGGAGCGGTGTCTATGATTCCGGTTGAACGATGGTCAGAGCAAGATTATTGTGCGAATAACGCGGATTCGTACCATACGCGGATACGGCGCGGCGGATTTATCAACGGATTCAAATACGACTGGAAACGGCACAAAATTCCGCCGAAACAAATATGTTCAGGTAATCCGTTGCAATTTATGATTCTCGAAGTTGTTGACGCTGCGCTTGAATTGGCGGGATTTAATGTAACGAAAAAGAAACTGAATTTAGAACGAACTGGTGTGATTGTCGGTTCAAATTTTTGTACAGATTTTCTATCAAACTTGTCAATTTCTTTCAAATTAGCTCCGTTCCGAAAGTTGGTAATCGATACGCTAAAGCAACATGGAATTTCTGATCCAAAATTTCTGATTGAAGTTGAGAACGAGTACACGGATAAATTTTCCGAGCTGATTCCGGCGTTAAATGATGAAGCGGGCGGATTCACGCCAAGTTCGCTTGCAAGCAGGATTACGAAGTTTTTTGATTTATCAGGCGGCTGTGTAACTATTGACGCAGGTTCTGCTTCGGGACTAGCGGCAATTTCGCAAGCTGTTGGAATGTTACATGAAAATGAAAATGATCTTGTGATTTGTGCAGCCGGTTCGTGTTGTATGTCTCCGGTGTCGTTTATTTGTTACGAAAAATCTCATGCCGAGTTTTCAAATGAAATTGTTTTGGGTGAAGGTGCGGCTGTTCTGATAATGAAACGGCTTTCAGATGTGAAACAGGAAAACAACAACTCCAACAACTGTGAAAATGCGGACGAAAAAATATTATTTTTGATTCATGGAATAGGTACAGGTTTTGATGCGGATATTGAAATTGCGTATTCAAAGGCAATTGAGCAGGCGTGGAATACAAGCGGATTAAGTAAAGAACAACTTGCCGGAATAAAGCAAGTCGGAATTGCGGCGAATGAAATTAAGCAAAATGAATTATCGTGCAAAATATTGAAATCGTTTTATCCGGATGCAGAATTTTCAAATATTGCCGTGCAAATCGGCGATACTCAAGCTGCATCTGGAATGGCTTCATTGCTTAACACGTTTATTGTAACGAATAATCATAACCAAAATACCAATAAAGATACGACCTGTAATTTTTGTGCGGTTTCTGCGTCGGATATTTCGGGAATTGTTTATCATATTCTAATTGAAAATATGCCGGCAAAACTAACAAATAAGCCGGATAATCAGACAAATTCGATTAACAAAACGCTTGATTCTGAGAACAGAATTATTGTTACAAAAAATGATTATGAGGAGGTTGATGTGAGAGGATTAGAAAAGCCGATTGCAAATTTAAGCTGTAATACGGAACGTATATTTGACGGCGGCAATTATAGGATGATCCGGTTTACGGCAAATTCGATAGACGAGTTAAGGTCAAAATTGGAATCGCGATCAGTTTGTGCAACATTTGACGTGAATGATAGTTACCGGATTATTTTTATTATCGATTCTGAAACTGATTTATCTGAACAGATTTCATATTCGCTACAACATCTTGAAGACAGTCATGCGGAAAAAATCTTGTTGCGTAGGAATATAATTTTTGGCAAACGTCAATCTGTTACGGGCAAAATCGCATTTCTATTTTCAGGTCAAGGGTCGCAGTATGAAGGAATGTTGCAATCGCTGATTAATGGTTCACAACTTGTAACATCGATTATGCGCAGTTTGGATTCCGAGTTACATCATGCGGGGTTGCCGTCATTTGAGGAACTGGCATGGAGTAATCGGTCTGAGCTTGGAGTTGATGTTTTGTGGACGCAAATTTCTCTTTTTGCGGCAGACTTAATTTTATTCAATACAGCAAAAAAAATCGGTATTGTGCCTGATATTGTTGCGGGACATAGTTACGGCGAATATCCGGCAATTACAGCGGCTGGAGGTTGGTCGGTTAATCAGGGAATTTGTGCAACGAAATTACGGTGCAACGCAATCACGAACTCAAACGGTATAAAATCGTCGGATGAAAATAGCAATAAAGGCGGACAATTATTAGCGGCACAGATGAACGAACAAGCGGCAATTGATTTTTGTAACGAAATGTCGGCGGCAGGAATACTTATTTTTGTTGCGAATTTAAATTCACCTAAACAAACTGTACTCGGCGCAAACAGTAAAGATATTCAGACGGCGTATTCAATTTTAAGTGACCGAAAGATTCCGTCAGTAATTCTTGCAGTACCGCGACCATTTCATACGCCGCTTATGGATTCGATTCGTGAACCGCTCAATGCTACACTTGAACAAGTACCAATCGGTAAATTTTCGTTACAATTTTTTAGCAGCGTCAGCAACCGTTTTGAAACAACATGGAACAGAATACATAAAAATTTAGCGAATCAGCTAGTACGACCGGTACGGTTTGTAGGATTGGTGGAGGAATTTTTGAACAATGGATGTACAACTCTTATCGAATGCGGACCGGGTAACGTACTAACAGGCTTGAATCAAAAAATTGTAACAGAATATCTCGCTAAAAATCCCGCTGCAACAAAACCGATTTGTGTTCCGTTGGATGCAAAGGAAATGAATAAAAAATACGGAGGAGAATTACAGTTACTAATTGTTCGCGGAATGTTGGAAATTGCGGGATATTTTGATTCAGAGCAGAAAATTATTGCAGATAAAAATGACTGTAATTCTGCCGAAACCACAAGAGAAATTGCGACTGATGAAATTGATGCAGACATTACTGTAACAGAAAATATACGCCGTAAACTTCGCAAACAAGCTGATTTTTTCGATCCATCCGCCGTAACAAAAATTTTGTTTGAAACTCCAATACCGCAATTTATTATTGATCTTGCAAAGAAAGCGGCAATTTGTCCTGAATCGCTTTTTGCTTACTGGAAATTGCATCCTGACGACGACGAAATTTTTGAAACAAAAAATACAAATACTGAAAATCATCAACAAGCTCAAAATACTCCATCGACAATTTACGGCGATAATTTATTAGTACTTTCACAAGACGAATACATTCGTATATTAAATGCAAGTTGTGAAGAACCGCCTGAAAATACTGCTCATAATTCAACACGATTTGTGCCGCGTCTTGTTGCTGTTCCGCTTGTTAAGTCTGATGAGTTGACGTTACCTGTTTATGGTCGTGTTTTGATAATCGGAGATTCGCCGGTTGGAACTGCGTTGGAGCGGTTGTTGTCTGCGGATGGAGTAGATGTTGTTTCGATTCGATGCTATATGAATGTTGATGAGTTGATTGTAAAGGTAGATGAACTTTGCCGAGTTGTACCGACGCCGCATTGTTTTGTTGTGCCGTCGCGTGAAGAATGGAATTCTTATCATGCTGAAAATTCGGGGCAATCAATCGGACAATGGAATACGGCTGACTGGAAACAAAATCGCGATAGACGTGTTTTGAATCCATTTGCCGCAATTCAACATTGGTATCGAGAGCTTGCATTGAACAAAGAATTATTTTCCAAAGGTTCAATTTTTGTTACAACATTTCTTGGCGGCAATTCAGGTTTTACAATTAATGTAACGGAAAATAAAACTTTATACGCAAATAACATTTGCGGCGGAACGCTTACCGGTTTAACAAAATCAATTTTTCTTGAAGCAGGTTTGGCAACACAATTTCAATTCCGTGCTGTAAATATTGATTTGCCGCCGAACATTTCATCAAAACAATGCGCAGAAATTTTGCGTGATGAATGGGCAAGCGGTGTTACAAACGGCGAAATTGCATACATTGGAACTAAACGTCATAAAGTCTGGAATGTACCGGATTATTTATCGTACAAAAATGATACATCCAATCCAATAACAACTTACACAAAACGTAAATCAATATTAAATTCAGATCAAAATAAGACAGTTAAACCACAAGGTGTATGGATTGTAACAGGCGGCGCACGCGGAATAACTGCTTTCACGGCGCGAAAACTCGCAAAGGAATTTAATATCAAATTAAATCTGATAGGAAGTTCACCGTTGCCGATAGTGCCGGACGAATGGATCGGACTTGATGCCGAAGCAAAAAAAGCGTTGCAGAAAGACATTATGGTTAAAGCAAAACAAGACAGTCTCAATCCAATTTCCGAATGGAGTAAAATAGAACGGGAAATTGATTTAATTGAATCATTGAAACAATTTGATAATGATGGAGTGAGTTACGATTACTATGCGTGTGATGTTACGGATACTGCTAAACTTGAATTAACGCTTGAATCGATTCGCCGTAAGTGTGGCGCGATATCCGGCGTGTTGCATGGTGCGGGTCTTGATTTTTCATCGGCCTTTCAAAAGAAAGATTTACAACGTGTTAATCGGACTTATGCGGTTAAAGTTGACGCAGCGGCGACGATCATGTATCTGTTGCGTAACGAACCGCTCAAGCATTTTTTGACCTTTGGTTCTTGCGGCGGAAGAATCGGATCAATCGGGCAAACTGATTATACTCTTGCCAATGATGCACTTGCGAAATTGATTGCTGCATACGCACAAATCAAACGTGATTGTCGTTGTATATGTTTTGCGTGGGGACCTTGGGATGAGATTGGGATGGCTGTAAAACCCGGTATCAAAGATAGTGTTGCGTTAAAGGGATTCCTGAAAATTCCGCCGTCGGATGCTTATAAATTTGTTCGTGAAGAACTCGGATTAAATGTGCCGGATAATGAAGTTTTAATCTGTGATTGGAAAATACTTACATCGCGGTTTGAAGCAATCAAGAAAGAACTAGGCAACGCAATTATTGAAACGAAAAATCAAACAGATGAAAATAGAACTCTTGAAAAAAGTATTGATCAATCGTTACAACATAACGGTATAACAGATAATTTTGATAAAAATATCGACAATCCAAATCAACAAAATAAAATTAACGTTACGATAAATATTTTGCGAAAACCGACAGAATCTATACAGAATAAACAACAGGATCAAATTTCTATTCGTAAACCGCTTGAGAATCTAAATCGTTGCAACCGTACAATGAAACGAATGATTGTACAGATGACGGTAAGACCGAAAGATAATATTTGTAACGAGAATAATTGGGATAAGCTGCAATTTCAATTCAGCAATAACGCTTTAATTTACGGAGATAATCCAGATGCATGGGTGCTTGTAGAAAAGTTATTGGGACACGGAGTAAAAGCAACGATTTTATCTGAAGTCGACGATGAGAATATTGTAATTGAGAAATTGCTCGGATTTTCGGACAATGATTTTCCGTTACATTTATTTATAATGTCTCCAAGAAGTCCGCTTGCTTTATTTGATCCGTTAAAATCGGCAGACTTGGTTGAACATTGGAAACGTCGGCGTTCTGTTGGTTTTGATGTTCCGGCAAGGTTGTTGGATGAATGGCTTAAAATAGTTGCGAAATCGCACAAACTTGCACAATGTTCTGTTGCGGCGGTAGTATCGCTTGGCGGAGATTTTGCGGCGGGCAATGCAATTGAATCACAATCAGGAATGATGGGACTTGAAAGCGGGTTGATTACAGGTTTGCTAAAAGGACTCTATGCAGAACATGGCGGCGAAAAACGCGATAAATTAACTGTACGAATAATTGATGCCTCAACCAACGAATCGCCAATTAAGATTTCTGAAACGATAATTAATGAACTTGGTAATAATTCACTTGGTGATAAATACGGAATTGAATCAGCAATAATTAATGGGCAAATTATGACGCCGCGAATTGTTGATGCAGAAATTGAACCGTCTCAAAATCAACTTGTACAAACGAAAATTACGACCGGAGGCGTGTGGATTGCAACCGAAGGCGCACTTGGAATAACAGCGGAGAACATAAAAATTTTAGCCGCAACCTACAAACTCAAAATACACATTTTAGGTCTGCAACCATTGCCGCAAATTGATGAATCTTTACGATATTTGACCGATGAAGAATTGAAACCGTACAAAGAACAACTCACACGCGAAGCATTAAAAAATCGCGTTTTGCCTTCAAAATTATGGGAAGAATTTAAGCGAAAATTGGAAGCAGACAGAAATTTGCGGGCAATGCGTGAGCTTGGAATTGATGTTATTTATCACCAATGCGATGTTACAAACAACTCACAACTTGCAAATGTAATAGATCAAATTCATAAGACAGACGGTAAAATTTCAGGCTTGATTCATGGTGAATGTCAGGATTATGGACAAGCTGCATTTTTGAAAATGAGTCCGAAAGATATTTGTAACAGAAAATCAATTATCTCGGCGAAATTTGATTCTGCTGTTTATTTTATGCAGTTGCTTAAAGATGATCCGCTTGAAGCGTTTATTTTGTTCGGTTCAATTTGCGGACGATTCGGCGCAAAATACGATCACGCATACTGCGCAGCTAATGACGCAATAAGTAAATTACCACAATTCTATCACCGCGTCCAACCGCAATCACATTCTGTCGTATTTCATTGGCATCACTGGAACAACACCGCCATGACGCCGACGACAAATATCAGATTGCATGAAATGCAAAAAATGAATTTGCTGCAAACCAAAGAAGGAACGGAACGCTTAATTGAAGAATTGGAATCGGGTAACAATAATGAAGTTATTATCAGCGATGATGAATATTATCGTAACATTTATTCATCAGATTTAAAACTACATCAAACACACGCCCTAAATCAACAACCCAAAAACTTTCAAGCAGGTTCTCCGATAAATAAACCCGCATTGATTACTGAAAACTCAAGTGTGAACAACTTAAAATTGGCAGACATGAAGTTACCGTTTGCGGACAAGATTACTACCGATCAAATGGAAACCGTATGGAATCCGGCAACTGAAGTTTTGATAGCAGACCATCGTCTTGCAGATAAACCAATTTTACCGGCTGCTTTTATGATCGAATCAATCCTCGAAGCAGGAAAGATTTTTGCAGGAAAATACAGTAAATCAGGTATTATTGAAACGATAAATCCGATGTTGTTACGTGATTTTGATATTGCTGAAGGATTACGTTTTTTCACCGATATTCCGTTTACGATGCGAACGGCGGTAAACAATTTTTCCGACGGTAAAAATCAAATTGCAATTTCATGTCGATTGTTGAGTACATTTGCAAACAGCAAAGGTATAATTCTGAATCAAAATCGTTTTCATGCAGGCGCAGATGTTTTGATTTATTCCGATTACGAAGCCGTGCCGTCGGAGTTACGCAATAGTTTGTCTGAATTACTGACGAAGGCAACCGCAATAAATGACAACAATGAACTTATTCGCACACCAATTCAATACGTCCAACGCGGCAGCAGAATGTATCACGGGCAAACGTTGCAAGAATTGCAATGGATTGCAATTAATGGATCAGAAATTATCGGAGAATCAATCACACAACCAATAGCAAAAATCGTAGGTAACCGCTCCACCCAAAATTGGATAACACATCCAGCGTCAATTGATTCATGCCTTTATCTCTGCGGCGCAGCAACTTGGAATATCACCGGAGGCATAGGTTTGCCTAAAAGTATAAGTGAAATTTTATTGTTACGAAAACCGCACGACGGAGAAAAAACAAAAATTTATGTCAAACAAACCGAACGAAACAATAACATCATCAAATATGACTTCATCCAAATCGGTGAAGATAATAATCCAATCTGTTTTTGTCGCGGTTATAGTTGCCGATTATTACTGATACAAAAAATTGTAAATAGATATTCGAAAAACAACAAAGATAATTTGATTTAAGCTACGCCACAATTAAAAATACATTATGAGACAACAAAATTTATTACTAATAATTTTCGTTACGATATTGTTTTCACTTACAAATCAAGTAATCGTGAAAGCGGAGTATTTTGCGCTTACGGTTGTGTTGAGTGATACGTGCGGCGAAACGTCTTGCGAAGTTGTTCCAGTTAAAGAAAGCAACACTTTTTTTGTTACGGCGGCAGTAAACTTTTTGCCGGAAGCCAATATCGAAGCAAAACCCGGTAACGCTGAATGGCATTTCAATGGAATCACCGGAATGAATAACACAACTATCGGCGCCGATAATGCAAACACGTGGACAACAAGCAACTCACGATCTATATCCGTTCCAACAACAACCGCAGGTAAATACGACTTGACTTTTTCGATGAGTTTAAGATTTCCAAAGTTGAACAATGACGGAAGTATCATCAAAGACGAAAACGGTAATCAACTTTATTACGATGTAGATACTGTAACGCACACTTTAACAGTTTGGGTTGTTGGTATTGATTCGATTCAATACAAAAAATCGACTGAAACAAATTGGCAAGATTACTCTAGCACACTTTACATTCCTAAAGGGCAAACCCTCGATTTTAAAGCAATCAAAACGCCAAACGACGCTCCAAGTTTTCCAAACAATTATCCTAAATGGAGCGGTTCATCCGGCGCTACAGGCAACGGCGAAACTAAGTCTGTAACTTTCGATACCGCATCAACTATAGATTCTGATAAAAAGGAAGTTATTGTCAGTTGTGATACTAGCACAAAAACGGCGGAGGTTATTGTTGGTGATTTGCAGAGTTTGACTTTGGCAGAGAAAAATAAAAATTCAAACAACGTTACTTCCGGTAACACAAATAACTCAACGCTCTACATTTTCCAAGACAAAAAAACTGATTCAGTATCAATGGACGTAACTCTCAATTGTCAACCTTCTATTTCTAAATTTTGTTGGAAGATTGAACGCAACGGGCAAGCTGGTACAGAATGGTCAACCAATACCGGCAACTTCGGCACCAGTAATTCCACAACAATAACTTGGACTCCGCCAACATCAGGTGAAGTGAATCGTGAGTATAATGTTACAGCGTGGTTTGATGAAAATGGTGATAGCAATTTGTCCACAGGTGAAACGAGTGTTTCGTTATCGGTGGTAATTGCGTATTTGGAAATTGTATTTAAGCCTGAAAAATATCCGTCCGGCTTTATGAATCCGACAAGCAGCGCAGCTTATGTTATACAATTATCTGACGGCTCCGCGCCTTGTAAAATCAAGGCAAAATGGTTGCCTACAACAATATCGGCGTCGAAATTTAATTGGAAAATAGAAGCAAAAACAAATGGAGGTACAACATCTCTTTGGAGTAGTTCGTCAGGTACATTTTCCAATATTGACGAATACAAAGACACAACTTGGAATCAAGGAACAACAACATCGCCAACAAGATCTTTTGTATGCAATGTAGGATTTGACTATAATAAAAATTCACAATATGACACGTCAGAAAAAACAAGAAGTATTGATGTTGAGATTGTACAATTGGGTGAATTGAAATTGACAGAAATCGATAAAAATGGTGCAGATGTTCAAAATGTTGATAGTGTTGGT
>JAITDV010000123.1 GCA_031282385.1 Planctomycetaceae bacterium
GGGGTGGTCTCCTACAGGTTAGCGAAAAGGTCTATTATCAAAATTAATTGACAAGGAGTCCCCATTCAGATGCTCAAACGAACTCGCCGCGAACAAGTTGGCTACCATTAAAACAACAATAAGACTTTTTCAGGGACAACTAACTATTCTGTTCTCCAAGCCAATAAATCCGCGCGGAACAGCATAATTTTCCGAACGGCTTTAATATTTAGTTGTCCCTGAAAAAGTCATTTTGTGCTATAAATTCTGGGCTTATTTGGTTGCAATTTAGAGTTATAATTTGCAATATAGTTAGTTATTGTTTTATCCGAGATTTTCCTTAAAACTTTGCAAATATTAGACCTTTTCTCTAACCTAAAAATACGTCAACGCAACAAAAAATCTACAAAGTTAAAGGCGGTTTTTCGTTGCGTTGATTTATTTTTAGGTTAGAAAAAGGTCTAATGCTCTTGCTCTGAAAATTGTAAATTTGTATTATTACGCTGTTAGATTGTAACGGGCAAACCGGTTTTATTGGTTGGTTAAATTGTGAGAGTAGAATTTCGCATAGTTTATCTTATCTTGATGTTGGTTATGATCCGTATTTACAGAACTGTTAAAAGTGAAAAGTAGAATTATTGTACAAAAATTTGCTTGCACATTCTCAAACAGGTATTACACTCCGCATAGCCGGTGTGATAATACGCCAAGTTAATTTGAAATGGAGTGTAGATTAAAATGAAAAAAGGATATTTTTCGATTTTGTTGTTTTTTATTATTCTGGCAATTTGTTTCGGGATTTCCGTTGTCCGTGATTACGTATTCGGTCAACAACCTATTCCGGTTTACAATACCAGACAACCAAATCAACAATTGCCCGTACACGAACAAAATATACAACCGCCGATAAGTTACACATATCCAGCCGCACAACCGTCAACAACAATACCGCCCCAACCAAATCATCACCAACAAGTAATTGTGCGACCTCCGGTTGAACCTCCCAAATGGTTAGTTGAATTTACGCCTATTGACGATCCGGCAAATCCGTCGCAAAAAATTATGGCGATTACAGTTGTTGATCCCGAATCAAAACGAATCCTGATTTACCATGCCAATTTGTCATTTGGAGCGTTGAAATTTATTAGTTCGCGTGATATATTGCCAGATATTATGTTGGGAGAGTACAATGCCGTCTCGCCAACTCCGCGTGAAATAATGACAGAAATAGAAAGGCTCAAAAATACTAAATAAAATGTAATTGTTCAGTCGTATCAATAAATAAAAAACATGACAGTTTTAAGCGGACTGCACTACATCGCGTTCCCGCCTGCAATAAATTTTTCCGCGTAGAGCTGCCGACTGAATAGTTACTATTTGTTCACATAAATTAGTACACGCATTAAATTCATCAACCCGCATAGATAACTGAAAATTAACTTGTGAACAATTTTAAACTGTTCACACTTTAAATTTCATTTACCGTTGTATGTTTACCTATCGGAAAGCGGGTTTTTACGCTCTTGAGTCGCGCAAATCATAGTACGAGCAGTATATTAAAGTGTGTTTTGTATAGATGATGTTTAGTATAGATGACAAATTGGTGTAGATTGTGTTATGGTTTTGTGAACCGACTTTGATGTTTTTGTATTGCCGAAATTTAACATGCGTTCGGTGTAAATACATTTCAGATTAAGTCGGATATACTTTAACTCTAAAAATTCCGGTAACAAAATGAGTTCAGAATATTACACACTTGAAAAAGCTGCGGAAGTGTTGGGACTGCCGACAGCGGAAGTAAATCGATTGCGTGAAAAAAGCGAGCTTAGAGCTTTTCGCGATGGTTCAACTTGGAAATTTCGCAAGGTTGAAGTTGACGACATGCTTGCCGAGAAAATTAAAAATCGTAACAAACAACAAAACATAAGCAGTGATGATTCCGCCGTCAATGTCGTCGGCATAGAAGGGGAAGGGGGGCTTAGTGAAGATGATTTTGAGTTACTTACCGATGGAGAAATTACAGAGTTGCCTGCAAGTGCGGAGGTAAAATACACTGATACATTTGATTCGGCAATGGAGGAAGGATTTGAATTTGATGACGAATTGATCGATGCTCCAATGGCAAATGTTAATGCCGCCTCCAAACCGCAGTCTGATTTGGCTGAAACAAATAAAAATATTGCCCAAGCTTCAATAAAACCTGTCGATGAATCTACGATTGAACCTGACAAAAAAGTTGATGACGAATTAGGGTTTTCTTTAGCAGATAACAATGATGATGAGTTGTCGTTGGCTAGTGCTGATGATGATCTTGTTTTGGCGGACGATGAATCTGCGGTTAGTTTATCTGAACCGGTTGCTGTTACAACAAAACTAGAAGATGATTTTATTTTAGGCGCAGATGATGATGGTTTGACGTTGTTAGATGACGACGGTTTGACGTTGGAGGGTGATGATGCGGGTTCAGTTAGCGACGGTTTGTCGTTGGCTAAGCAAACGAACAAATCGGCGGAATCTGATGCAGAGAAGGTTACCGATGACGAGCTAACGGAATACGAACTTGCAGATGATTTGTCAAAGAGTTTTACAAAAGGCAGTGATCCTGAATATAATGATCTTGTTGGATTGCCGGTTAATCTTTCATCTGATGAACCCGAGGACAACATCTTGTTGGAAATTGAAGATGAAACTATCGACAATACTCCGGCAAAACAAGCTAAAGAAAATGTAATATTTGATCCATTGAACGAAGATGATGATGGTTTCCTTGAGTTGCTTACTGATGATACCACAATAAACCTAGGCGGAGATTCGAACTTTGAACTTACGCCGGATAATATTGGTTCAGAAGAGGAGGATTCGGAAAGTAGATCGCAATTTATACCGCTTAATGAGAACACTACTCTTCCAAATATGGAACTAGATACATTGGTTACAAAACTGCCGTTTGAACAACCGGACATAGGCACTTTTGTGCCGCAGCTAACTTCATCAACTGGAGTTACATATCAACAGGAAGTACAATATACGCCATTTATGGTTGGTAGTTTTATTGCGGCGGCAGTTTTGTTGGTATTGCCGTGTGTTATGTTGTTGGATTTGATCACAAATATTTGGGGATGGAACGAGTCAATTCCGATCAATAGCCCGATTATGAACTTGATCGGAGAATTTATCGGTATCAAAAAATAATTTTCGTTACAATAAATAAACACTAAAGAATCACAAAATATACTGTTTGTACTATAAATTGCATGACTCATGAGCGTAAAAGCCTACTTTCCGATAGGTAAGC
Organism: Planctomycetaceae bacterium; assembly: GCA_031282385.1. Lineage (GTDB taxonomy): Bacteria > Planctomycetota > Planctomycetia > Pirellulales > Thermoguttaceae > WRKP01. The sequence goes on from JAITDV010000123.1 coordinate 3,275, forward strand.
AGGCAGTGGTGAAGGGAATTTAAAGTGTGGACTGTTTAGACCTTTTCTCTAACCTAAAAATACATCAACGCAACAAAAAAAACTACAACGAAAAACCGCCTTTAACTCCTCCGAGACCACCCCTAACCCCTCCGAAGGAGAGGAATAAGAAGACGCCTTCGAGAGAGGGGAATAAGGAGACGCCTCCGAATGAGGCGAATAATTCCCCTCCTTCGGAGGGGTCAGGGGTGGTCTCCTACAGGTTAGCGAAAAGGTCTTTTAGATATTGTGAACAGTTTAGATATATTAGTTATAATTGCTAATAATTATTTTTTCCAACTGTTCCATATTGAGAACAGATCGAGTAGAATGTTGTGGCTTTTTGAGGATTATGGGGAAAGGATGTGCAAAACACTCTTTAGGCAACTTTTATACTGATCGTACTATAAATTACGTGACTTAAAAGCGTAAAAGCTTGCTCTCCGATAATTAAACCCGCTTACTTCATCAAAAAACTCAAGAGTAAAAAAAATTACTTAAAATTTAGGCCGAGTGGCGAAATGGCATACGCTGGGGATTTAAAATCCCCTCCCGATTACGGGGTGCGGGTTCGACTCCCGCCTCGGCTAATTATTTATTTTGGCAACTGAATAGTTACAAATTTTATTTATAAGGAAATGGTTCAATCATTTTGCCTTATTACACCGGAATTGAAATAACCGCAAAAGTTCGTTTGTAATTTTCGTCCGCAATTCCTGCGAAAAATCAAAATAAGAGAACACTAAATCGTCAATCTGATTTTGAATAGCCATTTTTAATCGTTCTTGTAAATCAGAAGGCGTTCTCATCTCTTTCATCACGGAAAAAATTGTTTTCTTGTCCGCAATCGGAAAATATAACGGAAACAATTTTATATCTGCCGCTTCCGATTTTAATAAACCTCCTCCTAAATTTTTTCTGCCGGAAAGTTCCCGATACAAGAAAAATAAACTTGAATTACAAAATAACCAAATGTTTAACTTTTTTTCTTCATATTCTTCATCTTGCAGATAAATTTCTACAAAACTATTTGACAACGTTTTTCCGTTCACTAATCCGGCAAAATGCAATGTACCGATTCCTCGCGGCATGATAACGGACGGATATTTCCGTTGTCCATAACAGAACTCTTCCGCATCAAGTGTTTTTAGAACAGTAATATCGTGTTCACTTGGCTTGATCGAATGATAGAGAAAATAATCATACTTCGAGTAGGTATATTGATATTCTTTAAAAATAACGTTAATCATATTTTCCTTTTGCTCAAATTTTGTTTTTTCCGTGTGCGAGATAAATGTCCGCCGATTAACGTTAATTCCTTGCCCAATCGTATAAAATGTTTGATCGATATTTTTACCTTTCTCGATAACCTTTTTCAATACGGAAAAAATATCTTTGCCGGCGGACATAATGATACCCCAACGCATATCAGATAAAATGTTGTCGGATAAATCAAAAGTTCTTTCATTTTTAGTTACAATAGTTTCCTTTTCTTTTTCCATGATATCAAAGGATACTTTTTTCTTATCGGCTTGTTTTTGGAAACGTGTAATAACCGTATTGATATTAGCGCTTGCTCTGTCAAAATGCCGAAAAGAACTGTCTGTTATTTTAATATATTGCAACGTTTTCATTAAGAATTGTGCCGCCTTCGCTCCATAATCCGTGTTTAACCAGCCATTTTGTACAATTAACATTCCTACTCCTTGTTCCGCAAGCAACTCAATAGAACGAGGAAAAAAATAAATCAATAAATCGGAACCTCTTGTAATATATTGTGAATTAGTT
>JAITDV010000136.1 GCA_031282385.1 Planctomycetaceae bacterium
ATTTATTGATCAAACTCATATTCCATCCCATTTTTTATTAGCAGATAAAATAAACGTTGCAAAAAATATTACGTTATAATTTTTTGCAAATCAACCAAGCAAGATTTGTTGTTACAGAATTTCTATTTCGCGCAATTTTAGACAGCATCAACCAGTCACGGTTTAGAATTATAATTCATCTTGTCAAAAAAGTACAACCCCACATCAGACACTTCCGAAAAATGCGTATCAATTCAAGTTTTTTTGTGTATTTTTGTTTCAATTTTTAGCAATCGCGATTTATATTTGCGTGACTCAAGAACGGTAAGCATACTTTTACGCTCTTGAGTCTCGCAATTCATAGTACGGGCAGTATAGAGAAGCATTTAATGTAATCTCATTCCAGGTTTTGCTCCGTTGTCTGGGCTTATCAGGAAAATTTCATCTCCACCCAAACCGGCAGCAACAACCATTCCCTCACTTAAACCAAATTTCATTTGTCTCGGTTGTAAATTTGCTACACACACGACTAACCGCCCTACAAGTTCTTCCGGCTTATACGCAGATTTTATTCCCGCAAAAACTTGTCTGCTCTCATTTCCTCCAAACGATAACCTTAACCTCAATAACTTACGCGCACCCTCAACCTCCGACGCCTCAATAACCCGCGCAACCCGCAAATCCACCTTCGTAAAATCATCAATCGAAATCTTTCCTTCCAACAACGGCTCCGCCTTCAACACATCATCCGAATCCTGAAAAATAACCGGATTGATCGTTGCGTCCTGTTGCTTGCTTTCCTCAATAATCCGCTCAATCGCCGCATGATCAACCCGCGTAATCAAATGTTTGTATTGACTGATTGACACTCCCTTAACCGGCTTGCATGAGTCAGTCCAATTTTGAATTTTTGTGTTGAGTAATTTTTCCGCTTCACTTTTTAACTTGGGCAAAACAGGCGCAAGATAAATTACCATCTGCCTAAACAAATTCAGTCCAATCGTACAAATATCTTGCAACTCACTCGCACGTCCCGAATCAGACCTCATCGACCAAGGCGCGTTGTCCTCAATAAACTTGTTTGCCCTGTTACCACATTCCATTATCAAACGAATTGCCTTGCCGAAATCACAGTTCTCATAAGCCTCCGCAATCTCCTTTCCAACAACCGCACCTTGCTCAAAAAGACCGCCGTCATCAGGATACCTTGACGACAATCCAGTATGTTGCACAAATTTAGCAGTACGCGACGCAAGATTGACAAGATTACCAACCAAATCAGAATTGACCCGACTCTCAAGCTCTTCAAAATTCAAATCCAAATCATCCACTCGCCCCGACGTCTTTGTTGCATAAAAATACCGCAAATAATCAGGATTCAAATGTTTCAAATACGTCGCTGCAAGAATAAATGTTCCGCGGCGTTTTGCCATCTTTTCGCCGTTGACTGTCAAAAAACCATGAACGTGAACCTTTCTCGGCAACGTTAATCCTGCCGCTTTCAACATTGTAGGCCAGAAAAGCGTATGAAAATAAGTTATATCCTTGCCGATAAAATGATGTACTTCCGTAGAATTATTGCGCCAAATTTCATCAAAATTACGCCCCGATAATTTACACCATTGCCAAGTTGAACCGATATAACCCGACGGTGCATCAAACCACACATACCAATAATTGCCCGCCGAATCAGGAATCTCAAAACCAAAATAAGGTGCAGGACGCGACACATCCCACGAACGTAATTTGTTATTAAGAAATTGACCTGTAAGATAATTTGTTATCTCAGGTTGCAACACCCCCGAATGCACCCACTCGTCAAGAAATTTATGTTCCTTTTCAATATCCACAAAAAGATGTTTCGCCTTACGTAACACCGGCTTTGTACCTGTAATCGTACTCACCGCATCAGTCAAATCCGTCGGCGAATAATGCGCACCACATTCACAATTGTCCCCAAACTGATCCTTCTTGCCGCAAACCGGACAAGTCCCCTTGACAAAACGATCCGCTAAAAAAGTGTTCGCCTCCGTATCATAAAGTTGCTCAATCTCACTTTCCACAACTAATCCCGCTTGCCTCAACGCACTCCAAATTTCTGTACAAATCAGACGATTTTCTTCACTGTGAGTTGTCCCATAAAAATCAAACTCGATTCCAAATCCAGTAAAATCACACAAATGCGCTTCATGCATCGCCGCAATTATCTCTTCCTCCGTCCGCCCTTCCGAACGCGCACGAAGCATCATTGTCGTTCCATGAGTATCGTCTCCGCAAATAAACGTTACGTCATTGCCCATCAACTTCTGAAAACGAACCCAAATATCCGTCTGAATATACTCAACCAAATGACCAATATGAATATGACCATTGGCATAAGGTAAACCACTCGTAACCAAAATCCTACGAACCATTTTTATCTCCTTGTTTTACAAAATTTTTATAACTGGTTTGCCGTTTACTAAACTGTTCACACTTTAATTTTCATTGCCGCCGCCTGATTACATTTCTGAAAGCAAGCTTTCATGCTTTTGAATCACGCAATTTATAGTACGAACAGCATAAGGCGAAAACGGCGTATAGTTTTAATCATAATCCCATAACAATTCAAGTGCGTTGAAGTCTTTTAAACTATACTGAATTGTACTGAACTATACTAAACTGTACTGCCCCAAAAAAGCTTTCTACCGACATGTTGTCCCCAACGTACAAAAAATGAATGTTTATAACCGCTACTGAATATTTGCCAAATCAACAATCAACAATCTCCCTTGTCCATTTTCCTAAATTCATAAGCAATCCGGTTGCAGTTATTCCGCAACCGAAATGTTACAATTATATTCAATTTATTAGTTTCTACTTTTACCAATTTAATTCGTTAGATTCGTCCCAGTGTTCGTAGAGCGTAGCGATTTTTTCTTGTTCTTCTTTTATCTCCAGATGAATAGCCCTTACACGTTCACCGTTTCTTGCTACATCAGGACGCAATAAATCTTCATTCAACGCCATCACACGCGTTTCACGGGCAAATATTTCTTCTTCAATATCCGCAACTTTACGATACGGAAATTTACGAACACGTTTTTCTTTTTTCAAATTATCCGTTCCATCAGAAAAAGCAGAACTGCTTTTACCTTGTTGGTTTTTCCAATGTTCAATATCACGGATTTTTTCATTTTCTTTTTTGTTTTTTTTCTTTTCAGCTTCTTTTATTTTTGCGTTTTCTTTCCAAGCTTTTTGCGCGATTTGTTTATCAGTCAAATTTTCATTGCTCTTTTTTTTTGCTCCCGCTAACTTTGCAACTACCGATTTCGTGTTGGGCAAATTCGTTTTGACTGCCGTACCTGTAACTTCTCTGCGCTCCGACATTCCGCCAACACCAAATGGATCCGCTAAAAAACCGCCCGCAACCATCCGCTTAAAAGTTGAATAATTTCCTTCAAGCGTTTTAAATCTTGCATCCGGCTGAATGATCAAAAGATGATCCGCAACTTGATCAACAAAATATCTGTCATGCGAAATAAATAATACCGTTCCCTCAAATTCACGAATTGCTTTTTCTAATCCGCTTCTTGCCCAAATATCAAGATGATTCGTCGGCTCGTCAAGAATTAATACATTTGCATCTTCCGCCGATAACTTTGCCAACGCAGCTCGACAACGTTGACCGCCGCTCAAACTGCCAACACTCTGAAGTTGCTGATCGCCGGTCAATCCGAATGCACCAAGCAAATTACGTCTTGCCGGTTCCTCAAATATTTTTTTCGCCGGTCTAATTGCATCAACAACTTGCATTTGATCATCAAGCGTACGCAACTGTTGATCAAAATAACCAATTTTCAAACCCGCACCATGAATAATCTTGCCCGTGTCAGGAACAATCAAATTTAACAAACATTTCAACAACGTCGTCTTGCCGCAACCGTTGGGTCCAAGTATTCCCCAACGCTCGCCCCGTTCAATATTAAACGTCAAACCATGGAAAAGCGGCTTAATACAACCTCCCTCAACTACAAAACCTTTTGATACATCCTCAAAACGAAAAACCATATCACCTGCTCGCGACGGTTTCGGAAAATGCATTGCCGGCGCCTCAATTTTTCGCGGTAACTCTACCGGAGACTCCAACAACCGCTCAAGTTTCTTTCGTCTATCTTCCGCTTGTGCCGCTTTCATTCCGTAATGATTGCGCCGAATAAACTCCTTCGCCTTTTCAACCTCTTCAACATATTTTTCGTAAGTTCGCGTCTGCACCGCTAACCGCTCTTCCTTCAAAGAAACATACTTTGTGAAATTGCCCGGATAATCATCTATCGTCCCGCGATACAACTCAAACGTTCTGTTTGTTACCCGATCCAAAAAATAACGATCATGCGAAACAAGAATTACTGACGCCGACGTCTCTTGCAAAAATTCTTCCAACCATTCCGTTGCCGGTAAATCAAGATGGTTCGACGGCTCGTCCAAAAGCATAATATCAGGCTCTTCAAGAAGCAATTTGGCAAGATAAAGACGATTCAACTCGCCGCCGCTCAACGCAGTTACCGACTTGTCAAACTCGTCATCCTTAAAACCAACTCCATGCAAAATCCGCGCAACACGATGATCCAAATGATACGCATCATGGCGTTGCAATGACTCATGAATCCGATCATATTTTGCAGATAGACGGGCAAGTTCAGATTCGTCATTCGTTTCAGCTATAGCCGCAGCTATACGTTCCGATTCATGCTGCATCTCAATTAACGGCGCAAGAGAAAGTTTCGCTTCGTCAATAACTGTTTTTGCCGCACTTATTTCAGGGCGTTGTTCCAAATATCCAATACTGGTTCCTGATGCTTTGTCAATCGAACCTTTTTCCGATTCATCACGCCCCGCCAAAATATTCAAAAGCGTCGTCTTCCCGCAACCATTAGGTCCAACAAGCCCAACTTTGTCTCCCGCACGAAGTTGAAAAGAAACATCTACCAACACCGCATCCGCAGAAAAATGCTTACGCAAATGCTCAACCGTCAAAATAACTTCCATATACCAAAATACACACTTAAAATTACAAGATCACTTCCCAAAAAATAAACATCCGGAAGAAATAATAAAATATATTCCTCACACTTGAATTTTTCTTTACTTTCACTATCGGAAAGCAGGCTTTTACGCCCTTGAGTCACACAATTGAGTCACACAATTTATAGTACGAACAGCAATCATACGGCGAAATACAATATTGCGTTGTACCTGCCAACAATAACGAAAAAATGAATGTTCACCACCACAGAATAGTTACCATTTTTTTCATTCTACCACATAAAACACAAAAAAACTTGGGGGATCGAATCAAGGGTTTTAAACTGCCCGCACTTGAATTTTCCTTTACCGCCGCCTGCTTACCTATTGGAAAGCAGGATTTTACGCTCTTGCGTCCAGCAATTTATAGTACAAGCAGTATAGCGACATGTTGTTCCTTGTATCGTACTTGAACGGATTCCTTGTCCAGTTCGTCAACCTTCAAACTTGTCGTTAAACAATAACAACCATCAAGTTTTGAAATCTCCTGTAACTTTTCTTTATCCGTAACAACACGAATGGCACGTAACCTCACATCAATTTCCAATTGATTCCAATTGTAAAGATTCATTCGTTGTAACGGATATTCCTTTTTTGCTGATCTAATGATCTAATTTTATCTGATGCTTGAAATTGTAGAGTTCTTAAAAAGTGTGTCCAATAATTTTTTAATTTTTTGTCGCCCTTCTCTGCGGTATTTCATTTTTTGTGCATTATAATCAAAATATACTTATGGAATTTGAGATTTTGCTAAATTGTTTGAGATTGCCGTATTTGAAAAAGTGTCCAAAAAAATAATTTTTTAATTGCAATGTAACAAAAATAATGTCAATTATTTAGTTGTATCTGAAAAAGTTTTTTGTTGTTTTACTGATATTCATCTTGTTCGAGTCGAGTTTGTTTGGCGCCCCCGTTCGCACCGCCCAACAAGCTCCTTATAGAGAACATCCGGTATGGTAACAGGAAGAATCCCCGTTTGAGAGCGAGAAAGTACGCAACCGGCTCTTCACAGACAAGAAGTCGCCTGTTCCTTTCGACTTGGTTACAGACCCAGGTGGTCACCATCGACCTATGATGAAGATCGCATGATACAGAGCTTGCGTAGAATCTTCATCAAGTTGAATCCCGTCGCGGCGCCAATCACGTTCAAAATATCGCCCGTAACGCCGCGAAAAAAGTTACGGCATAGACGGTGACCACTTTTTAAGTAACTAGTTGTCCCTGAAAAAGTCTTTTTGTTGTTTTAATGGTATTCAACTTGTTCGCGGCGAGTTCGTTTGAGCATCTGAATGGGGACTCCTTGTCAATTAATTTTGATAATAGACCTTTTCGCTAACCTGTAGGAGACCACCCCTGACCCCTCCGAAGGAGGCGTCTCCTTATTCGTCTCCTTCGGAGGCTTCTTCTTATTCGCCTCCTTCGGAGGCATCTTCTTATTCGTCTCCTTCGGAGGCATCTTCTTATTCGCCTCCTTCGGAGGCATATTCTTATTCCCCTCCTTCGGAGGGGTTAGGGGTGGTCTCTGAGGAGTTAAAAGCGGTTTTTCGTTGTAGGTTTTTTGTTGCGTTGAGGTAGTTTTAGGGTAGAGAAAAGGTCTATTATAAATTTTTGGAAAGCACTGTTAATAGAAGTCAAAACGAAAATTCCACTGAAATATTGCAAAATAATTTATTTTTGGCAAAGGTATTTTTTGGGATTTCCTGACGAGGTTTCTTTTTCTTGTTATTTTATTGTTGTGATCGGTTTATTGAGATATTCGGCGGCGTTGGGATTTCCGTTAAAATTTTCCGTTTCGGGATTCCACTGTAATTTTTCACCGGTTCGTACTGCAATATGACCAAGTAAACAAGTTGACGTAACACAATGTCCGACAATCGCCGGTTCCAATGTTTCCTTGCCTGTCAATACGGAATCGATAAAATCTTCTTTTTCGGAACGCAACGGAAAATGAATTTCATCCGGTTTGATTGTTTCTTTGAGCAATGATTCCGGTTCTGCTTTGATACCGGAAAACGTAACTTCAATCCAACCTCGTTCACCTTCAATCCGGTAATAGGGTTTATCTGTTTTATAAATAATTTCCAAACCGTCTTTATAACGATATTTAATTTCAAATTGGAGCAGGACATTCCAAAAACTTGTTGGTTCGGGATAGGTTCCGGTTCCTTCAATTTCAACCGGAAACGTCCGATCCAAACCGAGCGCCCAAAGAACACCGTTCAGTAAATGCGTTCCCCAGTTTGTTACCATTCCGTCACAATAATAAAGATGACGCATCCAGCCGGGTCGATTGGAAAGATTTTGCGGAGTATGAACACGATTGAGAGTGTAGGGGGCGTGAATTGCGTAACCTTGCCAACGTTCATAATCGAGTTCTTTGGGAACCGGCATTTCCGGTTGCGGCGGACAAGGAACATCGGATTGCGGTACGGCAACAAGAACACTTTTAATTTTGCCAAGCCGACCATTCCGTACAAGTTCTGCCGCCTGATGTGCGCCTTGACCGCTACGAAATTCACTGTCCACCCGAAAAAACCGTTTTGTTTCCGCCGAAACCTTAACCAGTTCCTTGCCTTCCGCAATTGTACGAATAATCGGTTTTTCCAACGCGACATGTTTACCGGAACGCATTGCCTCAACTGCCTGAACCGTGTGCCAATGATCCGGCGTTGAAATCATGACCGCGTCAATATCAGACCTTGTGAGAAGTTCCTTGTAATCAACATAAGTGTCAATACTTTTCGGTTTAATAAGCGAAACACTTTTTTGATAAAGTTCCAGAACTTTCTTTTTGGCTTCCGCAAGCCGCCACGAATCAACATCACAAAGTGCAACAACCTGATTTCGTTTGTTACGCACAAAACCGGGAATATTGTGATAACAACATTGCCGACCTGTTCCAATCAATCCCATTCGTAACAAATTATTCGGCAACATTTGACCTTGTGCCATTGCGCACGAGGTAACAACTCGCGACGGAACAATTATCGGCATTGCAAAAACAGAAACCGCCGTTCCAATAAATGAACGGCGCGACAACGGACTTCTTTCATGATTTTTCATCGAATAGTTCCTTTTGTTTGGACAATAGACCCTTTCGTTACCATTGAGACACACAAGCAAAGCAAAAAAACTTTATTTTTATGTTTGTCTAAATTGTGTAAGTTTTGTATTTTTAGTTAGCCAAAAGTCTATTTTACTTATTGACTCATGTTACGCACCGTAGGTAAAAAAGCAGATGTACTAGACCTTTTCGCTAACCTGTAAGAGACCACCCCTGACCCCTCCGAAGGAGGGGAATTATTCCCCTCCTTCGGAGGGGTCAGGGGTGGTCTCGGAGGAGTTAAAGGCGGTTTTTTGTTGCGTTGATGTATTTTTAGGTTAGAGAGCAGGTTTATTTTACCTATTACCTATGTGGCACGAACTTGCCACCCGTTAAACAGTGACAAATCAGTAAGAAGCATATAACCAATAAAATTATAGTCAATAGGGGGAATTTTTTGTGCTTGGTACGAAATACCACCATTACCCCAACTAGACCTGACATCTCTCATGCTTTTTGTATTATCCTTTCGTAGTTAGTGATTGCACAGATGAGAGTTGTACGGAGAGTGTGTCTGTTACGTCGGTTTCGGTATTTGTCTTTCAAAATACGGAAGGTTTTAATTGTTCGGTTGACGTGTTCAATGGCAACCCGTTCTCTTGCTAATTTCAATTCCAATAGACCATTTCGCTAACCTGTAGGAGACCACCCCTGACCCCTCCGAAGGAGGGGAATATTCGCCTCACTCGGAGGCTTCTTCTTATTCGCCTCCTTCGGAGGCGTCTTCTTATTCCCCTCCTTCGGAGGGGTTAGGGGTGGTCTCGGAGGAGTTAAAGGCGGTTTTTCTGTAGATTTTTTGTTGCGTTGATGTATTTTTAGGTTAGAGAAAAGGTCTAATATTTGCAAGGTTTTAGGGAAAATCTCGAATAAAACAATAACTATATTGCAAATTATAACTCTAAATTGCAACCAGATAAGCCCAGAATTTATAGCACCAAATGACTTTTTCAGTGACAACTATTTATAAGCAAGATGTTCCATACGGATTGGCAAATGATGTTGATTCGGAATCACCATTCTGGAAAACATCTTCCGGAGAACCAATCCTATATCAACCACTTGTTTATATTGGCGTTTTATTTTAGAATGACCGGTCTCTAAATTTTGCGCGTTGCAGTTTCAGAATTTAACAACAATTAACAGACCTTTAACCCTTAGAATTTAACAATGAAAAAAACAATTTTAAGAACAATGTGTTTTTTACTGTTTGCGGTAGGAATTGCGTTTGCGCAAGAGAATGCTCCGAAACATTTGAAACTTCAAGCCGTTCCGTTTACGGCGGTTCAATTCGACGACCATTTTTGGTCGCCGCGATTGAAAACGAACCGAGAGGTTTCAATTCCGCACAATTACGATTGGTGTGAAAAAACAGGCAGGCTTGCCAATTTTCGCAACGCAGCGGATTGTCTCACCGGCGCGCAATGCGGTAAATTTCAAGGGCTTTTTTTCAATGACTCCGATGTTTATAAAGTCATCGAAGGCACCGCCTACACTTTGGCGTCGGAAGAAAATCCCGCGTTGATGAAACAAGCCGACGTCGTTATTGATTCGATTGCACGAAGTCAATATCCCAACGGTTATCTCAACACTTACTTCACGCTTGCCGAACCTACAGGAAAATGGACGAATTACAGTAAACATGAACTCTATTGCGCCGGTCATCTTTTTGAAGGCGCAATCGCTTATAAACAAGCAACCGGTAAGGACACATTGTTAAATGTTGCGGAAAAATTTGCGGATCATATTATTGATGTTTTTGAAAAACGGCGAGCGGTGGAATTTTCTGTTCCGGGTTGTGAGTTGATTGAGATGGCTCTCGTCCGGCTTTATCAAGAAACAGGAAAAGAGAAATACATTCAACTCGCCAAACATTTTATCGACCTGCGAGGCGACCAGTCAAAACGTCCGCAAAAAATACGCGGCGTTTACGAACAAGATCATAAACCAATTCGTCAACAGTTTGAAATAGTCGGTCATGCTGTTCGTGCTTGTTATCTTTACAGCGGTGTAACAGGTGTTGCGGCACATTATAATGATACGGAATTGAAGAATGCGTTGGAGCATCTTTGGAATGATTGCGTCAACAAAAAAATGTATATCACCGGCGGAATCGGCGCAAGGCACAAAGGCGAATCATTCGGCGAAGCCTACGAATTGCCGAACAAGACCGCATATTGCGAAACTTGCGCGGCAATTAGTTTGGCGTTTTGGGCGCATCGGATGAACCTGCTTTACGGCGAGGCAAAATATGCGGACGTGATTGAACGGACAATTTATAACGGTATTTTGTCCGGCGTGAGTTTGGACGGTAAACTGTTCTTCTATGTCAATCCGCTTGAAGCAGACAAGGAACAAAGTACAGGGCATGATGTTGTGAAAAATGAGAAACATCATCGGCAACCGTTTTTTATTACAGCGTGTTGTCCGACAAATATTGTCCGTTTTTTACCATCGTTGCCGGGTTATCTTTACGCAACACAAAAAAACACAGTGATTGTCAATCAATTCATGCAAAGCAAAGCGTCCATCAAGTTGACGGGCGGCGCCATTGAAATTGTACAAAAAACGAATTATCCTTGGGAGGACGCGATTACTTTTGAATTGAAGTCAACGCAAACCGATAATACAGCCGGACAAAATTACGTGTTGAAACTTCGTAACGGTTTGCAATACGAAGAGCGTGAAATTGCGTGGAACAAAACGGAAACGTTTACAATTCATCGCGACGTGTCCATCAAAAGAATCATCGCCAACCCCAAAGTGAAAGAAGACAACGGACGTGTTGCGTTGCAGCGTGGAATGGTCGTGTATTGTTTTGAAGAATGCGATAATGAAACGCCTGTTACTGAAATTAAGTTGGCAAAGAATCCTGAATTTAAAGAAGAATGGAAAGAAATTGCCGGCGATGAAGGGAAATCTGTTAACGTTATTGTTATTAAATGCAGAAATGTTGACGGCAAGGAACTGACGGCGGTTCCGTATTACGTTTGGGACAACCGCGCCAAAGGCGCCATGTCCGTTTGGGTACAGCAAGACGGATTGGCAAATGATGTTGATTCGGAATCACCATTCTGGAAAACATCTTCCGGAGAACCAATCCTATATCAACCACTGCCCAACGAAAACAAAATGTAGATTTTTTATAACGAACTATATCTTGACAAAAAAAATTACTCAATAATGAATTGCAAAAAATTTAAATCCTTAACTTGAAACCACTGCCTTATACCCTTATTTTTTTGGATCGTGATGGATTTTTATCAAAAAAGTTGAACGAAAAATAAAGGCTGGAATAGTAAAGCCGTTAGGAAAACCATGTTGTCCAGCGCGGATTAATTGGACTTGGGCAACTGATTAGTACCTGTAAAAAACACACCGCAGTACGCCCAATACTAAAGTAAGATGAACATAATATTCTCCTCACAGATACTAAACTAACCTTGTTTTTCCGAACAAAACAACCTTAGTAGCAAAAAATCCAAACACGCAAGAATAAAAAGCGAAACAATCCGTCCGACAATTACTCATCGTTTTTACAGTCTTGACCGCAACGAATGGATTCACATCGGCGATGCCCGCTTCGGTGACAAGTTACAAGGATTAGGCAACGATGTTATAACAGTTATTTCTTGCCAACCGCTTGGAACAACCGAACGTGTCTATAATATGACCGTCGAAGACGAACATGTCTATCATGTCGGAAAACTGAATCTGCTGGCACACAATGAAGGGTGTTTGCCATTACCTGATGATGGCATTCACATGAATACTGATGAAGCACTTGATACAGTAGAAAAGTTTCTTGGTCCAAGTTACTTTTCATTTCGCGATGGTCGCTTTATTTTGATACATATAAAATCGAAAAAGACCGATACCACCCTCCTAATAATCCTCTTTGGACAAATGAAGACAATGGCGATTTTAATTTTGAATATACTTTAGAAGTCGATAATGGAAGTGGAATTTTACAAAAAACGGTTGTTTGTATTCCCAATGATTTGGAAACTTTAAAGCAATCCCGCCATCCTTATTCACGTATTTTTGTCGATTATGAACCAGCAATAGTTCACAGTCCCAATTTAATTTACGATCCTAAATATGTTATTTATGCTAATTCAGCAGGTTGGTATGAACTAGGGAAAATATCACTTTTTCTATCAAAAATTGAATCGAAAATTAACTCTGTTTTATTATCAGAAACAGATTATTTGTACAAAAATTCACGGTCATTACGATTGTCAAAAAGTCGAAAAATATATTGAAGAACAAGTGTAGAATTTAAGCCAGTGAGGTCACAATTAGATATGAACTTTTGCAAAATGGCATTTCACACTGTAAATAAAGGAATTCGAAACATTAAAAACTTCCAGTTTTTACCATATTTATTCACCTGTTGATTTTTAGATCAAAATTTCGATTTCAATTTTGGGATTATACTGCAAGTCATTCTCAATTGCTTCTGCGAAGTATTTTATACGATGATAAGAAAAATATTGATATTGTATTTGGTGATGTCGAGATTATTAATATTTCAATTGATTTTTGGGGTATAGAAATAACATCAAATACCATACACAATGAAATGATCACTTATAAACTAAAATGCTTGAAAAAAAATCGCTACATTATATCAAAGCTGGATATTTGCGTACTTTTTTAAATACAGGTTATGGTCTTGTATAATGATTAATAATAGACGTTAAGAGACGAATATGTGTCCACAAATTTGTCAACTGGAATTTGCCGATTCGGATAAAGAAGATGAAGGTATCAGAGAATATATGGCAATGAAAGAACAAGATTATGCCTTTGTCAAAAAGGGTGAATTTTATTATGAAATTTGGTTTGTGACCTTGGCGGCGTTAAGAGATATTGTAAAGTCCGCATGGAGTTATCGCATTCCATGTTTTGTAGGTTATTATTACAAGCCGCAAATTGTTGTTATTCCAGAAATGACTATAAACGCAATGGAAAATGCTGTTCATCAAATAGGTAAAAGCGGTATGCTAGAACATGTCAAACACAGTGAGCAAAAAAAATTGTCGGCAGAAATCGCATTTGAACAATATTATCTGAAGCGTCAAGGATTATTCAAACCCAAAGAATCACATGTTTCCATGAAAAATATTGACAAACAACTTTTAAATGGTATCGATAATTCATCTCATTCCTATATTGATTTAACGCTTCTTTCCAGCGACGGAAAAAAATACCAGACACATTGGGTAACGTTTTCGTATCTTTTGCAGGAAATAAAAGGTACGCTTAGGACAAAAACAGCTTTTTGTAGATCAGGCTTAATAATCGTACAAAATATTGACTTTGACAGCATTGACGAAACAATAAAGTACTTAAATCAAGCTAGAATGGCTGATGCTACATATTGGGATCACATGTTGCCAATGTCTGTACTTGTTCAATAACTTTGAAATGGCTTGATATTTTCAGTACGACAACAGAATTTGTGATAAAATTTAGAAAATATTGTCAAAAACGAATTCGTTTCAACATATACTAAAAAATAAAGAAATATGAGTACTAAAAATCCAGAACAAGAAAAAACATTACTTGGTACGTTACTACATTGTTTCGTAGTAACGGTAGTATTATTTTTTTGCGTGTATCTTTGGAATACATGGTTTGCATCCAAAGTAGTCCCTGCTGTTGCGAAAACACCGAATGTTTCGGTTTCAACACAACAAACAACGCCTAAGTACAAACATACACGAATTGCGGATATTAAGGTTGGTGAACGGGTTGTTACTTCAACAGATGATACGCCGCAACCAACACAAGTTGATTCAAAGACTTGGAAAAAAGTTACGCTTTATGCTGAAGAGACT
>JAITDV010000223.1 GCA_031282385.1 Planctomycetaceae bacterium
TTTCAGACCGGCTCACTTCGCCAATCTCAAGAGACGTATAGTCCGGAATCTGTATCCAAGCCTTTCGTTTCGATTCCATTTTTTACCTCAACTAACTTTTAAACTGTTCACTCTTAAATTTGTCAGTAATCCGCAAGGCTCGCTAATTAGAAAATCCGCTCTGATACTATGCGGTAACCGAATTTAAAAGTGCATTTGTATATTTTTAATATCACTATTTCTGCATCAATAAAGTACAAAAATCAAAATATCTATTCTATAACTTCAATTAACACAGTTTTTATTAACTATCAACAATTTAATTTTACCTGCTTTCAACAACTTGAACGTTACTTGACAACCGATAAATATAAATTGTGAGTTCAACACCAATTAACCAAACTTAACTTTCACGTAATTTAACACGCCAACCTAAATGCCAAGGCGTAATTAACCAAAATGCCAAGGCGTAATTAACCCACACAAAAATATAAGTAAGTAATTTGAAATCCGATCAACTTTCCCGTCCGACAAAGTCATTCACTCAAAAGTATGAAGAGTTAGAATTGTCCGAAACAGATGTCGTACATTTCATATTAGCTTTGAAAATGCCGGTTGTAAAAACTTTTTTTGCGTTATTTTCAGCAAATTGGTTACACCAATCTACAAAACAAAAATAACCGTCAAAATCGATACAGTCCTCAAAGTAACTAAACGGCACAAAATCGTAAAACAATAAATCATTTTTGAAAAAAATTAAAACTATCTTAAAACTCTCGTCACCGCCTTCTTGTCTAAACATCGTACTGTTGCCGTTAAACTCAAAATCTACAGAAAGTTAAATTAACTAAACGCAACTTATTAACTCCACAAATAACCACAAATCATAACCCGCCAAAAGCCAATTGATTTGCAGATTTATAAACGTTTTCAAAAAATAATTCGTGGATTTAATATGTTGGAACAAAATACTTTGCGACAATACCATACATAATAAATGGCATAACTTATAATATTGAAACAAGATTGTCATTGAGTTTGGTTCTACTCCCTTGAGCCGGAGAAATGGTTGGATTATAATTCGCGACGGATTGTGAATTTCGCGATCTTGTGTTTTTGGGAAAAGAGTTTATTAAAAATAGAAGTTTTAAAACTTGCCTTAAAATTTGCGGTTAAGCAACATATACTATAAATTAGACCTTTTCTCTAACCTAAAAATACATCAACGCAACAAAAAACCTACAACAAAAAACCGCCTTTAACTCCTCCGAAACCACCCCTAACCCCTCCGAAGGAGGGGTTAGGGGTGGTCTCCTACAGGTTAGCGAAAAGGTCTATTGCATGACTCAGCGTAAAAGCCTGCTTTCAGATAGGTAAGCAGGCGAAGGTGAAGGAAATTTAAAGTGTGAACAGTTTAAAATTTTTCAGAGCAACAATTTCTCGGTGTATTCGGCGTAGTTTGGTTTACCAATTCAAATTTACAAATAAAAATGTAAGGAGTAATATAAAGTTATGACTGTTTCAGTTATTGATTCTGTAGTTTTATCGGATCGTTATGGAGATGTGGGAGTTGGCGATACTATTAGAGGTGAGGAGTCAATGATGCTTAACTCTCCAGAGATTGAAGCACTTTCGACAGATCACATCGGCAAGTGGAATAATCTTGTTAGTCAAACCAACTGGGAAAAGGGTGCGCTAATAATTTCTTGGCGTGAGGCGTTGATAACGGCGGGGATGCCGAAGGCAGCGTATTCAGACGACGCATGGTCAAGACGAGTCGGCAACGTAACTCCACAACATGTTGGTCGGTTACGGCGTGTTTCGGAACGTTTTGGCAATCAGGCAAACGGTTATACCGGTCTTTATTGGTCGCACTTTCAAGCAGCGTTGGATTGGGAGGATGCGGAAATGTGGTTGGAAGGTGCGGTTCAAAATTCGTGGTCAGTTACCCAAATGAGGATTCAACGTTGGGAGGCGATTGGTGCGTCTGAAGAGTTGAAACCGCGTAATGAAGATGTGTTGACGGCAGAATTAGATGATGACGTTAATCCGCGCAATGATTCTTTCGGAACAAAAGCGGAAAAAGCAACTGAAGCAAGAATACGTGAAATTGGTGCGGCAGATATTGTTGACGGTTTCAATCCTACAGATTCGTTGACGGCAGAAAATAACGAGACTGTTAAACTAAAAAAGAAACAAAAAAAATCTGACGCCCAAAAACAAGACCCCGATTTCGCCCCCGTTACCAACATAATGCAAACCGGCGAAGTCCTAACCAATCTCGCAAACAATACGCCAAAATTGCCGTCGGACTTAGCGGAAGCAACAGAATCTTTCAAAGTTGCAATACTAAATCACAAACTTGCATCTTGGAAAGACGTAAATGCAGAAACCGTTTTAGGTTGCCTTGATACGTTAAAAGCATTGGTAACATCAGAAGATACCTAGTGTTGGGCTATCGGTTGGTTGCCGACGTGAACTTCTAAAAACTCATTAGACCTTTTCTCTAACCTAAAAATACATCAATGTAACAAAAAACCTACAACGAAAAACCGCCTTTAACTCCTCCGAGACCACCCCTAACCCCTCCGAAGGAAGGGAATAAGAAGAC
>JAITDV010000259.1 GCA_031282385.1 Planctomycetaceae bacterium
AGCTATAAAGTTCCGGCAGGACAAACGGCGGTAACATTGACATTTAAGTTAGTGGACAACCAGACGCAGGAAACTTCGTCAGAGAGTTTAACCATTACTCTAACAAGTGCCAAAGTTACCGAGAACAATACGACTCAAGACATCGAACTTGGAACAAGTGTCGCCACAACCGTAACAATCAAGAATGACTCTTTGAACGTAAAATGGCAAACGATAACCGGAACCGACGCGAACAAAACCACATTATCTGCCGACGCAGATGGTCGCGGTCAACGCGTCTTCCCTGAAAAGACAACTCCAACAGGTGAAATTGCAAACAAATTTGAATTAGTATTCGAATTAGAAGCGGCTGCAACAGCGGCTACAACCCTCTATTTCAAAATTCTTGACCCCGATAATTTCATCGGTTTAGGAAATAATGACAACAACGCAACTGCTTGGGCTGGTAATGATAACTATGCGACGTTATCCGTACTTACATCAGTAACGATTGCGGCAAATGCGACAAGTGCGACATTGACGATAGTTGCTTATCCTGCCGGTTACACCGGTACAAAATTGACAGGCAATGCAACAACAATAATTATTGATTCTGCACATGCGGGCGATAATTTTATTGTTGTAGTGGATACGGATCAGGCAAAAGTTAATGCCGCCGCATTAGGGACAACTCAAGATACTCGTTACAAAGAAAATAACAAGCTGACACAAAGTGAATTACTAACCGTTTGGAGGACTCTTAATGTTGAGCTTGATGTTGCTAGTTGGACGAATATGCCCGCAGGTAACTTAAAAGCACCGCTTGATGGACTTGTCGCTACCGAATTAGCCAGAGCTTGTATCGTTACAAGAGAATTTACCCCTAATAATACAGTTGCTCCAAATGTTGGGGATAATGGTGTTAATAAAAACGAAGACGACAAATTACTTGGGACAGATGGAACGAATCAAAGCGGGCGTGACCTTCCTGCGAACAGCAAAGATTTCTGGACTGTCCGTATAGTTACCATTCCATACTACAACTATGGTGAATATAACGACGATTATGGTGCATTTACTCCTACGACAAATACAATTGCAATTTGTTATGAAGAAATAAGTGATGATGTGATGTTTTACAATGCGTCAGATAAACCAGACATTGATTTGAATGACAGCCTTCGTCAAAACGTGTTACACGAGATTGGTCATGTACTTTTGACAGGATTAGGTACTGATCATACTGGTGATGATAATAATCATACTACTCCTACAGTTACAGACGATGTAAGTATTATGACGCAAGGGGTTGGATCTGGTTTTAACATTAACAGAACAGTGGGAGATTATCGTAAGTTTTTAAATACCCAAATTAAAGACATACAGCAATATTCAAGAGCCAACAATTAGCAAGAAAGGAGCAAAAAATGAAAAATTATATGATGTTTTTATTGCTGGTGATGTTTTTTTTATGCTCGCCTTGCGAGCTGTTTGGGCAGACGCTATTATCGGCATTATCGGCGGTGCGACGTGTCCCTACAACAGCGGTATGTTCGATGAATATTTATCCTGAAACTATATCAATTGGTGATACGCTTTATGTGACTTTGAAGGTATATAACCCGCACGAAGAGACCATTTTATTTTCAGATTCTTATCTGGGAGACGGACGTTTTCGTGGTACTGTTCGTTTGGATATTATTGATTCATCACAAAGAACCTTCCCGCTCCTGTGTGAAATTCCAATGCGACGAGTTTTAAACTGGGCACCTCAAAATCTCATATTGAAGCCAGCAGAAACGCGAGTTATTTGTAAATATTCGGTAACGATACCTCCTCTTGAAGATTTGTTCGGTAATCCATACTGGCAAAAAATACTGGACGTTTTACCTGAAAAAGGGGCACGTTTCATATTAAAAGTTACATTGGCAGATTCGTATTCACGCGATACTTCACAAGAACTTCGTAGAGGAAAAGAAGAAAACAAAAGGTTTTTAGAAAAAGAGTTTTTACTTCAACAACGTCCCAAAAAAGAAATAGAACTTTTTCGACAATGGTATAAGAATACGCCTAAAAATCTTTTGCCGGAGATTGATACAGAAATAGCTCCGTTACCGGTTAAAATTGGCGGGGCGTATAGTACGGAATTGAGGAATAAATTACCTAAAGAACACAATTCAATATTTAGGTATGGCAATCGTTATCCTGGTTATCCTAATTTTCCGAGTGATTGGCGGGGTTGGAAAAAATTGGAGGAGAGTTTTGAGGCTAGTACTTTGCGGGATGAGATTCGTTGGACGCGGATTTGTTTGCAATATTGTACGACTGCTGACGAGAAGGTTCTTGAGGAGTTGAAGGTTTGGCTTGGCAAGATGAATCCGATCCAACGCACCGTAATGGTAAATTACTTCCGCAAAAACGAAAACTTGCCCAACTCCGAAAAACTCTACAACACAATACAACAATTCAAAATTGCCCCAAAAAAAGATTGAGCACCAGTATGCCCAAAAAGTTATTTTTTCCGCTTGACGATACTTTGTTATTAACTGTGTGCTTTAGCTTGCGGATGTGCTTTTTGGGCAATGGTTTTTTCAATGCCGATCTGTTTTCGGTGTTGCC
>JAITDV010000402.1 GCA_031282385.1 Planctomycetaceae bacterium
TCAACTTTCAACTCTTTTTTTAACTCGTTCCCATCGGCAAATTTTCTGACAGTTTTAACTCTTTGACCTTTTTCAATAACATTTTCCAAACCGCGTTGACAAAGAATCCCGCGAAAACCTTCGCCATAAAGAATTCCCGAATGTGCATGACTGCCATCGAAATCCGCTTGATAACCATTAACCGAATATAGTTTATTGCCCGAATTTTTCCGACTACGATATTGGAAACCGGAATTTCCTTTCGGGGACAATTTAATATCAGCACGAAAAACAAAATCATCAACATCGCCGCCTTTCCAAATCAGGAATTGGTTGTAAGTCAATTTCGTTGAACCTTCCGTTCCTGTCTGACCAACAATACAACCATCTTTCACACTCCACAAATCAGGATTGCCTTCCCATTCGGCAAGGTCTTTTCCGTTGAACATCGAAACAAATCCTTCAGCTTTTTCCGTTTCTGAAATTTGCGCGTTTGCTGTTGAAGAACAGAACAAAATAAACGCACCCCAAAAAATAGTAATAATTATTTTCATTGTAAATTTCCTTTCTTTAACCGAACACACATTAAAGTCCAATAACACAAAAATATTAACGCAGACTTCCGACAAGTAAACCTACGATAGTTACCGAAAAATTTAAAGTGTTAACAGTTTAATAATAATATTTTTTTCAAAAGTTAAAAATAAAGCAACTATTCAGCCGTGTTTTAATAAACCACCCTTAACCCTCCAAAGGTGGGGAAATTAATGATTCACCTCCTCTTTTGGAGGGGTTAGGGTGGTTAAAAACATACAATACGTTCCCGCACAACATAAATGTGTCGCGTGTAGAATTACCGACTGAATAGTTACAAAATAAATAATTAGAGATTTCCTTTAAGTAATTGGTTTTGAGTTATTGTTAGTCTTTGTATTTAATCCAAACGTTATTGAACTGAACTTTATTTCCGTGACCTTGCAAATATAAACCTCTTGCTTCGGGAGTTTCTTTTTTGCGACCTGGAGTTTCATGTTTAGGTTCAAAATTTTCGTGAATTACAATTCCATTGTGTTTTACAGTCATACGGGCATTGGCAATTTTCTTTCCATTATCACCAAATTTCGCCGGCGTAAAATCAATGTCATACGTCTGCCATTGAAGCGGAGGATAACACATATTCACTTTGGGTGCAGCTTGTTGATAAAAACCTCCGCACTCATTGTTCAATCCCTCTAATCCAAACGAATCAAGTATCTGACACTCATAACATTCATCAATATAAACTCCGCTATTTGACCGTCCTTGCCCTGAATCATTCGGCATATAAGACGTTAAAAACTCAACATGCAAAATATACGGACGTTTCTCAAATGTTTTAGTTGTTGCCTCTGACCACAATGTTTTTGCGGCGTTGTTTACTTTGGACTTCAACAAAATCTCCGAAGCCTTGCCATCAGTAAAAATCGAAATTCCGCCATCAGGAACTTTCAACCCCAATGTGTTGCTCCTGCGTGTAACTTTCACCAACTCTTCAACAGAACTAGTAAGTTTATTAGCCGTGATTTTGTAACGTTTGATATTTGGTTTATCAATCTTCTTACGTTTTATTTTACCATTGCTATCTTTTTCTTCTTGTTCGTTATCAGTAACTACAAGCGTATCATCTTTCACTTCCGCATTCGCAAACAAACGTAAATTGTCGCGATTCCAGCCGTCTCCAGGTAAACCGCCTTCAAAAGTAACAAACAAAAATTTACCTTTTCCTCGCGCAACAATATTATATCCAACAACAACGTCATCGCTTTTTTTAGAAAGATACTCGCCTTGTATCTCAAAATCACGTGCCGTTTCCTTGTTGTCCGCAGTTATCGACTCAACCGAAGTATATTCGACAGACTCCGCAACTTTCGCAAACACAACAAAACTCATTACCGGTACCAACACGCCGATAACACCAAACAACAAAAATCTTTTCACTTTCATCTCCTAATTTTTTAGTTATAGGTTCGTTAAATTCAATTCACGCCGACACAACGCAAATCATTTTCAAATTGATCTCAGAAATTCATAAACGCTCATGAAAACTTTTTTTCAATATACAAAAAAAAGAATACATAAACACAGTCATGAAATTGCCAATCACTTTAGCGTACCCGAGATCACTTGTTCATAATTAAAAACTATTTTGAAAGTTTCGCAAGCAGAGGCAACAACAAAATATTTTGCATATATTCAGTGGAGTATTTTTAAGCTGTTCACACTTGAATTTTCCTTTACCGCCTGCTTCCGAGAGGTAAGTAGGCGGTGATAAACGAAATTTAAAGTGTGAACAGTTTAAAACACACAACTTAACAGTTACGTTTTTTTAGTGATTTTTTTGACGTTGGTTTCGGATTAGTGCCAGATAGCTTGAGAGGATTGATTCGGTTAGATTTAGTTTTTTTGCGAGATCAAGAATTAAACGCCGTTTGGACTCAAGATCATATTCATTGGCAATTGTTTCAATTTCTACAAAATTACCATTTGTTTTATTTGATTCGTCTGCAAGCTCAGGAACAAAGTCAAGTAACAATTCAACGACGGAGTTGTCAATAATTATTTGAGCTTGTTTTCTGAATTTTCGTACAGAATCTGCGGTTTGGAATCCGAGAGAATTTAAGATGAGTTCCAATGTAATATCGTCTTCAATTTGAATTTCTAATTCGCGTCTTGTTTTTGTTTCTTTGTCGAGTTTTGGTCCTTTGTATGTTAAAAATTTTTCTTCACGACCGTCAACAAATTTACGCAACCTTAATCTCAGACATTCATCGGTTTGATTGAAATTGCGTTGCGGATGTGAGTAAAATTTGTCGATTTCTTCTACATTATCCGGCGCAAATTTGATTCCTAATTCTCCAAGCTGCCGCTCAAAAGCATCAATATCATCAACATGAAATTTCATTTCAACTTCATACATATTTTAAACTATTTACACTTTGAATTTTATTTGCTGCCGTCTGTTTGCCTTTCGGAAAGCGGGCTTTCATGCTCTTGAGTCACGCAATTTATACTACAGGCAGTATGGTACGAGCCGTATATCAACAATAAATTATTCGATTTTCTGTAACAATAATATTAACTGATTTATCTGAAGCGGTAACTGGAATTGATTCGAGTATTTGAAATTCATAGCAGAGGGCGATGGTGATAGTTGATTTTGTCAATTTTGAAATAAATCTGTCATAGAAACCTTTACCGCGTCCGAGTCTGTTCCCAGCTACATCAAATGCAAGTCCAGGAATAATTACAACTTTCACAGATTCAGGCGTCAATATTCGTTCTTGTTTTTCGCGTAATTTTGTTTTTGGTTCTAAAACGTCATAAATACTTACTTCAAGTTCGTCCAATGAAAACAAACGAAACGGAACAATTTCTTCAACTTGACAAAACGGAACTATTACAGGTAATTTTATAAAGCGTGTTGTTTCTGCTTCGTTCTGAATGTCAAGATAAACCATCAGAGAATTATCCATTTCAGCTTTTTTGAACGCGGGCAATTGTTGTAACAAATTCCAAATCCGCCCGCTCAATTCCGTGCGCAAACCACAATTACCGAAAAAATAGTTATGCAATTTTGCACGCATAATTTTTCGTAACGTAAATTTATCAGTAGGCATCATTTCAATCACGTATATTGGGCAAACTTACGCAAATTACTGAAAATTAGTGTGTAAAAAAAACAAATTAAATTTTCTTTTTATACTGTTCATGCTATAAATTACGGGACTCAAGAGCGTACAAATCTACTTTCAGATATGTAAGCTGGCGGCAGTAAAGGAAACTTAAAGTGTGAACAGTTTAATAGACCTTTTCGCTAACTCCTCCGAAACCACCCCTAACCTAGGGTGTTCAAACGGGGTTTGAAATTGTATTTTTATCTTTTAGCAGTATTCTTCTTTTAATCATTTGATTTTCAAGGAGATGCTTATTTTTCCAGGTACGTAAAT
>JAITDV010000473.1 GCA_031282385.1 Planctomycetaceae bacterium
GAACTTGATAGAAAGACTATGGAAATTCGTAAAAAAACAAGTACTATACAATACCTACTACGAAACCTTCGATACATTCACAATGGGAATTAAAGATTGCCTGCAAAAAGTAAACTCCAACCACAAAATCACTAAAAAAAACGCTCGCACTAAAATTTCAAACCTTCGAAAAGAACCAAATTATGGCAGGATAGAGTATAGGGAACCTCTAAAAATTCATTTTTAATCACGCGTTTTTTATTGAAGAATTCCTGTCCCTAATGTCCCATTTGTCCCTAATGTCCCTGTACGAAAAATATTAGGGACATTAGGGACGGTAGGGACTAATGGGACAAAGACAAATTGATATTAAGTAAAAGGTATTTTTAGAGGTTCCCTATAGTTTTTCATTTCTTCTTTTCTTTATCGAGTTCGTCTTGGATACTTTTCGGCAATTTTATTCCGTCCATACGGTTTTGTTTGTAGTTCCATGTTGATTTAATCTGTTCAACAGTCAAATTTTTCGTATGCTCAAAATCACATTGTGTTATCACCGAATCTGAAAGATTTGTTCCATTGAAATCACAATAATTATGAGTTTCAATTGCCTCGTCGTGATATTCTTCCCATGTAATAGAAGTACCCAATCCAAAAGTACATCTCAATAAAATCATTCGCGACAAATCTACAGAACTAAAATCTGTACATCCAAGCTTAACCTCCGTCAAACACCCCGAACGAAAATCTTTCGTACTTGCTAATTGTTGAAAAGAAATTTCTGTAAAAGTACATCCATAGATCGTTGCATTATCAAATTTACAATCTTTTAATCCG
This sequence comes from Planctomycetaceae bacterium, assembly GCA_031282385.1. Lineage (GTDB taxonomy): Bacteria > Planctomycetota > Planctomycetia > Pirellulales > Thermoguttaceae > WRKP01. The sequence continues at coordinate 814 of JAITDV010000473.1, forward strand.
CCTTTAACTGAAAATTCCGAATCGCTTAAATGAAAATTGGAAAAATCCGTTCCCCAAAAACGTTGAAATGGAAAGATACAGTTGACCAAAGATTTTCTAAAAAAGTTACTCGTTTGTTTAATTTGTTTCGGAAATAAACGAATATCTTGTATGCCTCGATAACGTAAACTGCTACCTCCTACATAATGAGCAATTGTTGCACCATGAAATGTATTGCTCTTATCAAAATAAAAATCCTTCCCCGAATAAACATTGCCGGAGTTTGAACAAGTATCGCTGTTTAAATCAACCATATTTGTTCTGTCAAAAGAGCAATATGTGAAATTAACTCCACTAATTACAGCATGGCGAAGATCGGAACCGGTAAAATCTATTTTGCTAAGTATGCCTACCTTGAAATCATATAACCAGTTGTCGTCGTCTTTAGCTTCTATATACCTTGTAATTTGGATGTTCGTTAAATTTTTGTCTCTTAATTCCACTTCATATTTAGCGCGAGAAAGTTTTCTTAAATGCTCATATTCGGGTGATGTACTATCGGTCTCCCAAAATTTTTTGGCAAAATTTGGTTTAAGCTCGACATCTTTTCCATCTACCTTGATATGAGTAGTAAAAGGAAATGTATCTTCTCCCCAATTAGTTGACAACTCTGGCGGCTTGACAACACCAAAACAACACATAGCTCCGATACTCCAAAAAGTAATCGAAGCCAACAGAACAAATAACGTTGTCAGGATCGTAGTTTTATTCGTACCGGATGTTGTTGTTTGCTCATTAGACGGATTCGGTGTTGGTGTTATTAACGTCATGTTGCGGAATGTTACTCCGCTTCCCCAATGTGTTTGCAGGTAAAGCTTGCTGTCCAAGGTCACTTTAGGTAACGTTCCTTTTATTACTCCGCTTACTGTCGTAACATTGGAATATTGTATTTTCATCTTACATTCCTGCTTGCCCCAAAGTGTAAGATTTTCCGTAACTAATTGTGCCCAAGTCTTGTTTTGACCGCCGATAATATTTGCCTTATCCATGTTCTTGTAAATAACTCCGGTCATTAGTTGTGTAACATGCTCATTTTCAACATTTTTACCATTAAGTAGAAAAGAGTCATCTATATTAGTCCATCCATATTTTTTCGGATCCGAACCATCTTCAATAATTTTTAGATTTGATACACCGCCAACAGCTGCTACGAATTGCTGAATATCAATGATCGCAACTTCACTTACTCCGTCACCAGTTCCTTTATAGCTGCCCAATTTTACACCACTATTGCCAAAAAAACTGAGTTTATTTTTCCTTTTCGGTTCATTTGGTCTATTCGGTTGCACAAAACCGGTTGTTTTGACCTTCTCGGAGCTGACATTTGTGTTTCGTTCAAACTTATAGTCAAACGTGAATGTAAAACCATCAGTATATTCTAACTTCGTATATGCTGCATGATCATTATCCTGGTTACCTGTTTCTGTTCTAGGACCATCAGCACCAACTTTATTTTCTGTCATTATCGTTGTCACTGAACCGCCACTGGCTGGGTTCTCCTTCCAACCTGTAGAGAAGTCAAACAATTCGGATGGTTGTGTCCTCAGTGTTGTATTAAGCGTTGTTCCTTCAGCATAAAAATATGTTGAGTCTTCTATTAGGAAACCGGCACCGTCGTTCCTGTCGCTTACAGAGAGTTTAGCGGTAATCACATCGTATATTTCACCGTTTAATGTCATGATTTTGGCGTATTGTCTAGCTTTAAAAACATCAATTTCCACATCTTCGTCTGTCCCATCGTCGTCGGGATCAACCGGCCACAATTCCACATCAATATATGTATTCTGAAGAGGATAAAGTACATCATTAATGTTTGTCCAATTTGTAGCAAGAATATCCGAAGTTTCGGTGTCATAAATGTTGAATACAATGTCTGTATCTTTTAATTGTTTTTTACTGGTGTAAAGCTCGTAAGAAAGCTTATAATACAAATTTTCTACGAAACTATTTTTGAACAGAGAAACGCGAACCGGCGCGCGGCGGAAAGATTCAGGTACATCTTCGGAATTGTCAATATACGGTAACGGTAACGCATTATAGTAAGTGGATGTTTCTTCGTCAAATGCCGATATCGCATTTTCAGTTGCGCTATCAATGTAACCGTTATTATTTAAATCCGTTGTTAATGAAGCTCTACATTGCAACACACACGGGAAAACTGCGACTTGTGCGATTTCACCATTGAAAAATCTTGCGTCGCCGCCTGTTTGTTTGTCGTGGGCACCGATAAGATAGTCACCATCAAACGGCTGCGGTTCATACGCATTTTGGCTGCTGGAAGACATGGTAAAATTCGCAGCACCTTCTTTACGAATGTAAAGTTGCCAACGTTTGCCCTGACTGCCAAGTTGAGTTGGATCAAATACGCCGTAAGCTTCAATCCATTTATTGTTGAAATCTGTACCCAATGGAACATCCACCCAGTAATTGGCACGACCATTCCACGACCCGAATTGTAAGTGAAACGTATTGGGTGATTGTTCCACAGGATCGGTAATCCATTTTACGCGAAGATAAACTTCCTTATTGACGGTAGCACTATTATTGTTGTGAGAGTAAATGTAATACCACGTCACACCATTAGTGAAATTGGGTTTGAATAACGCATAGATGGTAAAACCGCCTGCTTTATTGATTTTACTATCTAACGCACCACCTGCGTTGTTAATTTCCAACGCATTAGTTCCGTTAAACTTTGTGTAGTCTGGTTCGATGTTTACTATCACGGCATCATTCGATGACGGATAAAATGTTCCACTAGGAACGGAATCTGAATTTACAGTTTCAAAAGTAGCCATAATAAACTCCTTTAAAGTTAAAATTGACTGACCGATTAACAAATTCGTCGTATTAGTAAGCGTGCGCAAATAACATTACCTGAAAAATTGGTATTGCATTCCTATAGTGAAGTTGTTACAATTCCGACATGAACAGTGATATTAT
>JAITDV010000657.1 GCA_031282385.1 Planctomycetaceae bacterium
TCCTTCGGAGGGGTTAGGGGTGGTCTCGGAGGAGTTAAAGGCGGTTTTTTGTTGTAGTTTTTTTGTTGCGTTGATGTATTTTTAGGTTAGAGAACAGGTCTATTAAATTTTGTTCACCGCCGTCTGCTTGCTATGATATTGTAAGTTTCCGATTTTTTGTTATTATGTGCCGATCACGGGTTGCGGATTATATCAATTTCTACGCCGTAAACAATACCGCACCATAATGAATACTTCGCCCAAGCCTACCGTAACATGCCGTTATACATTGCCGATTATTCATATATCGTATCAATTCAATTTGAATTGTTCACACATTAAATTTCTCAAATTTCTTAATCGTTATTTCACATGACTGTTGCTAAAGATTTTTTAGACAATATCCGCAAGTCAATATTTGCGGGAAACAATAACATTCAACGCCTTGAGTTACCGCCAATACCTAAAGTTTGGCAAGATGATAATAACCCAAGTACAAACTTGTCCGAAGATGAGTTGCTTGGACAATTTCGTTTGAATTTGGAGAAGCTGAACGGCGAATCTTTTTTGTGCAATGATTTCGGCGATTTGGTTTGGCAAATCGCAAAAATTTTTCAAGAGAAAAAAATTGACGAAATCAAAATAATGGTCTCATCCAATTTACTAGTTCGTCAAGTCGCGGATCAATTACAAGCTGTAATTGATGGTTTAGTTGAATCTGGCGGTGGAAAGCTGCGATTAACGTTTTACTGTGAGCCGCAAGAAGGTGAATTGAATCTTTCTGAGCTTGCAACTTGTGATTTTGGACTCGTTGCGGCGGAGTCGTTGTTGGCGGACACGGGCAGCGGAATTTTTAATGCTGGATCAAGGTTCGAGCGATTAACAGTTTATTTACCGCCTGTTTCAATAGTAGTTGCCGGTCGTAGTAAGTTGGCAAAAAATTTACCGACAGCTTGGCAAAATTTGAGCAACGAAATCAAAGACCAAAAAACTGGTGAATTTGTTATTGTTACAGGACCAAGCCGAACGGCTGATATTGAAAAAATATTGATTCTGGGAGTTCATGGACCAAAAAGTGTTCTGTTTATGATTTATCCTGACTAATAATGAGTTTAAAGCAGTTACATCTACAATATTACAACAATAATAATCTGCAGCGAAAAAAGATGATAACGAAAAAGTACAACAGCAAACAAAAATCCGTAAAAAGAAAACTATTGCCATGAGTTATTGCAATAGCATTTCCTTGCCGGAAGATTCGGTATTGTGTGAATTTATTTTGCGCTTTAAGATGTTGGAGTGTGGGGTTGGATGTCAAAAATTGTGCTTTTGTATTTGTGTTGAATTTTTCAATTAAATTTTTGGGGAAACTTGCTAATGACTAGTTTTTATCAATATATTAAGTTATTGTTTGCCAGGTTGCCACGATTTTATCGGCATGATTTATTTTGCAAAGATGTTTTTCTCACTCTGCTTATGGCAAAGTTGGTTTTGGCAAGTATATTAGACGAGGAGTTGCAAGCAGAACTCAATTTGGCAAAAATACAAATTGCTAATGATAAATTTATCACAAAACGTTTACATGCAATTTACCCTGATGTTATTTACCAGATACCGTTGAAAAATAGTACAAAAGGTGAATGCGTTTATCTTGTAATTGATTTCAAATCTGATAATAAACGTAATACTATTATTCAATTATTCCGATACATTTACCACCTCACAATGAGACTCCTAGAAATTGAAAAAGACGACAACGACAACAATAATAAAGAAGTACAAATAAAAAACGATAACGATAACGATAACGATAAATCATTTCCTTGTATTATCGCAATGGTATTCCATTGCGGCAAATGCAAATTCACTGCTCCTCAAGAACTTTCAGACCTTGCTTCATTGCCGAGGACTTCGGTGTTGTGGAAATTGATTGCAAAATTTAAGATGCTGGTATATGATTTGAATACATTGACAGAAAGTGAAATGCCTAAAATATCAATAGTGCATTTATTTTTCCGTATTTTGACTATTGCGTACAGTAAGAATGTGAATGAGGAAGCATTTGCATTGTTTGAAAAGTTTAAGGATGAGTTTTACAAAAGAAAGATTTTTTTAACGCTTTGGGATTTGGGCTTGTACTATTTACTTACAAGCTCAAAATATTTTGAACCTGCAACGTATGAAAAATTGATCGATTTAACCAAAGAATTAGGAGTAGAAATTATGTCAAAAACTATGACAATACCTTTTTACCAAAAAGCCATAAAAGAAGGAATCACAATTGGTAGAGAAGAAGGGATTACGATTGGCAGAACTGAAGGCAGGACTGAAGGCAGAACTGAAGGCAGGATTGAAGGTAGGACTGAAGGTAGAATTGAAGGGATTACGATTGGTCTTGCTAAGTCGGTGATTCGGCGGTTGACGAGACGTTTTTCGGAGCCTTCGGAGGAATTGAAAGATAAGATCATGAATGTCAAAGATGAAAATCAACTTTATGAACTTTTAGATTTCGCTTGTAGTTGTGTATCAATTGGTGAATTTGAAACGGCGTTTAATTAATGAAGGTCATAATGTCATGTTGAAGTGAATATACTTGTTACTAATGTGAATTTGATAAATAAGGGTTGTTACTTTATATTGTGTTTTTTATGTTGTTTTTATTGTTTGTGGATTGCGGGTATCCCGCGGCTGAATAGGTACAAAAAACGTAGAGACATAATTTAAACAATTCACACTTTAAATTTCCCTTACTATATCGCCTGTTTGCCCACCGTAAAGCAGGCTTTTACGGTTTTGAGTCTCGCAATTTAATAGTATAAATAGGTTATTTTATGTTTCTACGTTGTTTTTTTGGTACCGTTTTTTTTCTACATTGTCAGTTGTTTTTTACGCAACTTACAATTAATTCGGAAGCAATACTGCATTGATTACTGAATTTAGTGTTTTCTCAATTTGTGCTTTTGTATTTTCGAGGTGTAATCTTGAACCGACATCAAGTTTGGCATTGCTCTTTAATACTTCGTCAATTTTCTTTGACAATACAATCAACTGATTTTTTGTTATCGGTTGTGCATTGGTAGGAGTCGTAACACTGTCTGATAATATTTGTTCATAAAGAGTGTATAACGACAGTAAGAAAACATACGTATTTTGTAAATCGCGTTGTTGAATATCAATTGCTGGTTTTTTGTTGCTGAAATTGCTGCCTTTGCCTATCGAATCCAACTCATTGAAAATCGTTTTTGATAACAAATCAAAAAGCTCCTCAACCGTAAACACATCATCGTTATTGCCAAGTCTGAATTGTGCATCATACATACGCGCCAGCGTGTACGGACTAACTAACATAGACAAAATTTCAAGCCTTACATCAAGGAAAAGTTCACGTATGTCAAAACTTGCTGCTCTTGTCATTCGACCATCATTTAACCAAATTTCCTCGCCGAATTTATTGTATAAATCCGCTGGAATCGAAAAACTTCCTGGAGCCAAAACCGTCTTACACAAGAAATCTACCGACTCTCTTTGTGTTTTTGCGTCAACAACTTGCACCGGTAACCGCCCGCCCGGGTCTCCGCGGCGATCCCGATTACGATATTGCCCGCCAACATTTCTTGCCAAATAATAATCCGCCATAATACGGCGCGATAATATTGTAAAGAAGAATCCGCTTACATCTTTGTAACTTTCACCTTCTTTTACCGCACGATTCACTACTTGCGGCAAAAGTTGATTATACAACTCCGTAGCCGAACGCGCAAAATCAAGCGGACGACTTCCAAGATCACGGCGAATCGTAAGCGGATCATCATAGAACATCGCATCTTCATCTGGAGCATAATGTTTGCCCTTTTCCGCTTGGCGTGACGCTATCGCTTGCAACTCCTTAACCTCGCCGTCAGTCCCGCCCGACAAATTCTTGTAACCATACTCAATCGCAAGATAATCATAAGGTCCAAGCGTCGTCATAAAATAATCACCTTGCGGCTTGCCCTTCGGTGAAATATTTACCGGCAAATAATCCATCACCGAACCCGCAATTCCATACTCTTTTGAACGTTTCGGATCGTTGATCTCGTCAAGCGTAAGCCAACTGCTCGCCTTAAAATTATGACGCAACCCCAACGTATGCCCAACCTCATGCATCACAACATCCTTCAACCCCTCAAGAACAAAACGCTCAAACGCCTCATCCAACTTCTTCTGAAGTTCAACACGATCCGGTTTCTTGACATCATTTTTTTTACCGTCAGTTTTATCTGCGTTCTTTGTATCAGTTTTTGTGTCTTTTTTCGGTTCGTCTTTTTTCGGTTCATTTTTCTTTGGTTCGTCTTTATCTTTTTTTGACTCGCTTGGGGCGGGCTTATCTTTATTTTCGTTGTCTTTTTTGGGTTCGTCTTTTTTCTGCTTATCTTTCTTTTTTTCTTCTTTGCCGTCGTTGTCATTATTTTCTGTAACGAAATTGTTATCCTCGGCAACTCTCGTACTCAATTCATTATCGCCGTCAATATGATTGCTTTCATCTGTTAAGTTGTTATCTTCGTCTGATAACACAAATAACAATGACGCAATAGCAAATTCACTTGCTCTTTCGTTTGAGTATGAACATGAACCGCATCCGTTTTTAAGTTCGGGCAAAGTTGTTTTTTCCAGATCAACTTTACCAATGTCATTAATTACAGAATTGTGATTGTGATTGTGATTGTGATTGTGTTCATGTTCGTACGGAAATGGAGCGGTATTGTTTGAATTTTTATCAGCTTTTAGTTTGCCGTTTCTTTTTAGTAGAACATTTTTCAATTCATTTGCTGAAATCTTTTTTGGGCTCGTTGGAATTACATCGGCAATAGTTTTATTAAAAGTTGACCGCCACGAATCAACAAATCCGGCGTCAAAAATTATGTCTGCATCAAGAATTTCACCGGTAAGCGGATTAACATGACTCGGTCCCATTGCAAAATGAGCATCCGACGTAATCCAACGGAAAGTATTGTAATTGATGTCTTCTGCGTCCCAGGTATCATTGTCAGCTTGTTGTCTTACTTCAATTGCGTTGACGAAACCGATTTTCTCAAATGCTTTATTCCACTCCAAAATTCCCTCGCGTACAGCCTTTCTGTAACGGAACGGTACGGTTTTTGAAATCCAGAAAATAATCGGTTTTTTCGGCGGCGAAAGTTCCGCACTCGGATCGGCTTTCTGCAAATTCCAACGATTTATGTAACGTACATAATGGTTATCATTGGGATTTTTTGAATAATTTTTATGCGAAGTCGTGAAGTACCCGATTCGGTTGTCTGCAAGCCGCGGCAAATAACCTGACGCCGGTAACTTACTTACCGAATAATGAATTGTTACAGTTGTACCATCGCTGTCCGATGAACCGGCGCTACGAAACAATCTGCTATAAAAACCGCCGCCGCTGTAAGTTGCAACAACCCGAAATTCAATATTATTCTGAAATCCCTTTATATTGCCCCAATAAGACTTGTCCCTAGCAAACGAACCAAGATACATTCCTACCGCTGGTAAATCAGACATAAAAATTGATCCGAAATCAATAACATCGCCGCCGTTGTCTCCGGTTGCAATAATCGGCAAACTGTAAATCGTGTTGTCCGAATAGGCGACATCAACTGCTAACTCTTCAGGTGTACCCGGATTGGCTTTGAATTTTATGTTACGGCGGACAATATGAATTTTGTCGCCGACTTTGCGAAATTGCCATAGTTTATCGTCGCCCGGACCGCCAAGAGTATAACCACCAATCACTGATGCTCCCGAACCTTTAGCTACCGCCATTGCTATCAAATAATCCGTGTTAAGATTCGAACCTTTGATTTCCGCAAGTAAACGCTCCTTCTTGCGATAAAGCGTAATCAAACCATCAATCTTTTCCGCATCAGGAAGTACTTCTTTGATCGGTTTTGGTTTGTCATCTTTTTTGGCGGCAGTTGCTGCTGTTAATGCTTGTTGTATAGTAGTTGCAGCAGGCGACGGCGTTACCACAACAACTTCGTTATTTTGCGAGAACGAAACGCCTCCAAGCCCAATAAATATTACCAACCCAAAGATGGCGGTAAACGAAAATTTTTTTAACATAATTTTCTCCAAAAAGTTAAAGTGTTCTGAACATTGACAATCAGTAGGATGTTAAACAAATGTTCCCTACAAATTCGGTAAATCAAAACGCAAATACCGATTGCGAATAATTAAAAATACACAAGTTACCAAAAATAATAGGCGAATAGTTTAAATACATCACTACAATACATATATGTCAATTCATTCTGTTATAAATTTAAGCGATCACTACACAACCTTTATTCACCGTTTTTTTAGATAACGAACTTGATTCAGACAAATTCACATCGGTTACATAATAAACGCTATTCAACGACTCGAAGTAATATAGCATATTTCAGAGAAAATGAACAGTATGGTCAAAAAATTCTTTTTTTAACGAATAAATAAAATAAATAATGTATAAGTAATTGATCTGGTTAAGGGAACTTCTAAAAACTCATTTTGTCCACGAATTTTCACGAAAGATTACGAATTAAATAATTTGTTCAAATTCGTGGATAAAATAAATTTATTGTCTAAATTTGTCTATCCTGAAAATTTCGATAATTCCGTCAAAAATAGATTTTTAGAAGTTGCCTTAATAAATTAAACATATTCTTAAAATCCAATTTTTTGTTCTTTTTTGCATATTGTCAGAAAAAAGGGCAAATAATACACTTGACAAACGTTTCAAACACAATTAAAATCCCCTTTCAGTGATTACTAATCAATGTTGTACCGTTTTTTGTGGACGGGCGTTGATTGGTTCGGAAGAATTTTTATGCTGCATGACAATTTGAACTATACCAATTTGAACCGCACCGATTCGGTAATTATGGTTTATGGTTGAAAGAGTCTTGTTGGCGTAAAATTAAACAATTTTTCAAAGGAGAATGGTTTATGAAAACGTTTGCTTATCTTACTGGTAATGCTAGAGTTAAGAAAAATGTTAAAATAGGTGGGGGGGGGGGGGCTAGGTAGTGCCTTTGCGTTTACTCTTGTAGAGCTTCTAGTTGTGGTAGCGATCATTGGAATATTGATCGCAATTCTTTTACCGGCAGTTCAAGCGGCACGAGCAGCTGCACAACGAATGCAGTGTTCAAATAACCTCAAACAAATGGGACTTGCCGTTCATAATTTTCACGATTCTCGTGACGGCTTACCTCCGGCTATTATTTGCCGTTACCGGATGTCTCTTTTTCCGTTGTTGTTTCCTTACATAGAACAACAGCAACTTTATGAGTTCATCCTTTCTACACGCGATACGACTTCGACTCAGACAGGTGAATTACACATGGTTGTGGGTGATACATGGTGGGGAGCTTCAATAAGCGGAACACGAATTGTCTCCGACGCAATGCAGGAATCATTCGGAAGTATAAAAACTTTCTTTTGTCCGACACTTGGTCGCGAACCACCCGCAATCGCTAAATCATCAATATATTTAGCCAACAGCGGACCGCAACATGATTACGCAATGGTAATGAGACAAGATACTTCTATTGGTGATACGACTCCTTGGTATAGATTCGCCAATGTATCTAATCACTCTAGTCACTCAAGTCCGTTTCGCCAATCTGCAACCGATCTTTCAACAAACGCAAACGCACACTCCAGCCCGATTACAACTTGGTCTCCACGCGATAAATTTGACTGGTGGGCTGACGGCACAACTAATCAACTTTGCATCGGTGAAAAACATTTTACCAAAACTAACCAACCAGGTAATTATAGTTCAACCAGTTCTCATGTTACAGACACATCATACTTTACTGCGAAAGCAGATGGTCAACCTGTCGTTTCAGTGTGCCGTACATTTGATGATGGTAAGAATTTTATTGCCAAAGAATGGGAGGCGGTTGTAGAAGATGGAGGCGCGGCAAGTTTTGGCAGTTGGCACGCTGGAATTTGTAATTTTTTAATCGGCGACGCTTCTGTTCGCGGAATCAGTAACACAACTTCCGGTACTGTTTTGCGAAATCTTTCTTGCGTACGCGACGGTAATCCAATTGCATTGCCGTAAGTTATCGTTGTTAAAATTGACGGCAAGCAACAAATCGTTTTATTTGTCCGCCGTCAATTTTAATAATTTACAATTTACTATCTGTTTGTACTATGAATTGCGCGATTTAAGAGAGTAAATGCCGACTTGCCGAAAAGCAATCAGGCGGAGTCAAGGACAGTTCAAGTATGAACAGTTTAATAACTATTAACAAAAAATCAAATCGAAACATGAAAGTTAAAATTAAAAATTTTGGTTTTACGCTTGTTGAATTGTTGGTTGTGATAGCGATCATTGGGCTTTTGATTGCGTTATTGCTTCCGGCGGTGCAAGCGGCGCGAGAAGCGGCGCGGCGTATGTCTTGTACAAATAACCTGCGTCAAATTGGCATCGCCGTTCACAACTTTAACGATGCAAAAAGTGCGTTACCGCCTTCAATAATTGCTCGTTACCGTATGAGTATATTTCCGTTGTTGTTTCCGTACATGGAGCAACAAACGCTTTACGAAAAAATTCTTTCCTTGCCCGACGACTACGGCAATACTACGGAAGGAAAATTTGTAACAGGTAAAGGTTGGTGGGGACCGGTGGTAACAGTTGGTACGTGTTCTTTGACGGAAGAAGATCGCGCGTTATTCGGCAGAGTTGCAATTTATTATTGTCCAACCCGCGCGCGTTCAAAACCAGCTATTACAAAACCGCCTGCCGGAACGACATGGGATCGATCCGGTCCGCAACACGATTACGCTATAGTTGGTTGTCAGGGTTCAACCGGGACAATCAATGTTAATCTTGGAGACGTAACCGCATGGTGGCAATTCGCAGGTGATGCGAATGGTAATGATAATGATCCATCAAGATTGTCAAGTCCATTTAGAATTGCTAGATCCGATTTTACATACACCGGACATTCAGACGGCGGCGCTGTAACTAAATGGAGTCCACGAGATAAAATCAGTTGGTGACGCGATGGTACTTCAAATCAAATTCTGATTGGCGAGAAACATTTTACTAATGATTGGCACATAGGACGTTGCGATGATAGTAATAGCGGCGATTGTACCTATTTAACAGCTTGGCAAAGTGGTCAAGGAGTTATTTCGGTAACACGGACTTTTGATAAGAATGGTTCAACAGACAGATTTATTGCCAAAGGAAACGAGTCAGCTGGGCTTGTGGACAGCGGTCTTTCGTATTTTGGATCGCCGCATACGGGTATTTGTAATTTTTTAGTTGGGGACGGTTCCGTTCACGGATTTCCCGCCACAACATCATCCGACTTGTTGCGAAAACTCGCCTGCACTCGTGACGGACAACCTGTAACTTTACCGTAACAAAAAATGTAATCACAAATAAATTTTATCCAAAATTTATGTAGATTTTCAACTGTTCACAGTTTAAAACACTTTTGCGTTACCGAATTCTAATGTGTGTTTAATGTAACCCTTTAACTAAATTTAAAAATTAAAATGAAAAAAATATTTCAACTTTCAATATTGTTTTCGATGTTTTGTGTGTTTGCCGGTTGTAGCCGGAATTTTCCGATTTCGGGCAATGTAACATTTTACGATGACGGTTCTCCGTTGCCTGCGGGAATGGTGATATTTGACGACGGTGTAAAACAAGCAAGATCAGAAATCAAACCAAACGGCAGCTTTGTCATGGGATTCAACAAAAAATCCAACGGTGTCCCAGCTGGAACTTATAATGTTGCCATCAGCGGCGCAGTAAAATTGCTTCCCAACCCCGACAACATTTATCCGCCGCCAAGCGAAAACTTGATTGACGAAAAATATTCAAATACAGCAACTTCCGGTTTATCGATAGTTGTTGACGGTTCAAAAAAAACGTTTGACATAAAAGTTGACCGTCCGAAAAAATAAATTAGTAGTAACTATATTTTGAGCGGTTACAAATGGATCGTTTTAAACTGTTCGCACATTAATTTCGTTTACCGCCGTCTCCTTCCGATAGGTAAGTAGGGAGCGAAAAGGAACTTCAAAGTGTGAACATTTTAAAAAGAGTTGTTTACTAGACCTTTTCTCTAACCTAAAAATACATCAACGCAACAAAAAACCTACAACGAAAAACCGCCTTTAACTCCTCCGAGACCACCCCTAACTCCTCCGAAGGAGGGGAATAAGAAGACGCCTCCGAAGGAGTGGAATTATTCCCCTCCTTCGGAGGGGTCAGGGGTAATGCTGCTATAATTTTCGTATTTATTGTTTTTACCATAATTTAAGTTGCTATTTTATTTTCATTTTTTAATTCATTTTTCAGATTATTTCTTG
>JAITDV010000660.1 GCA_031282385.1 Planctomycetaceae bacterium
GAATAAGAAGATGCCTCCGAAGGAGGCGAATTATTCCCCTTATTCGGAGGGGTCAGGGGTGGTCTCCTACAGGTTAGCGAAAAGGTCTATTTTTTTCGTATAGAGCTGCCTACTGAATAGTTACAAATAAACAACCCTTATTTATCCAATTTCCCTTAGTAGCAGACAACACCCCCAAATGCACCCTTATGCCCTCATTATATCGGTGCCGTTTAACACAATATCAAACAAAACATGAGGGCATAATGACGCATCGGGGGGGAATTTTTGGCTACTAATGGGAGTTTGACAAATAAGGGTTTGAATATTAGAACCGTTCGGAAAACGATGTTGTCCTGCGTGAATTTATTGGTCTTGGGTAACAGAATAGTTGACGATAAGAAACACACGGTTGAATAGATACGATTTTCATTTTTGACTAACATAATTATTGTTACAATAATGCATCAAAAAAATAGTAATTTGATAAACATTTCATACCAAATTTATAGTGTTAAACGCCATTTTGCAAAAGTTCAGTTATAACATTGTATTTGTTATTCCCATGTCCATCTCATCGGCATTGACCAAACCGACACGCGTCTGCGTACAAAGGATTGCGCCATTAGTAGCCAATGAATTTCCCGCCACGCGTCTCTATTCCCTTATCAAAACGCAGGTCTTAATAAGGGAATAAGGGCGCAGCAGGAAGAACTTACGGCTACTAATGGCGCCATCGTTGGTACTCAGGTGCGTGGTGGCAATACTAATACCGTTTGATGGTTTAAATGAATGATTGCCGAATTTAAAAATGTAATGAGTATAGCAATTTCTTGCGTTTAAGTATGTCAATGCGAGCGTGAGTGATCTTTTGATTTTTAGTTATTTGCAGATTTCGCAAGATCGTAAACCGCAGCTGCATTCGGTTAATCGTGAAATATGATGCAAACTATCATTGCGTTCAACAAAACCTACAACTGTTTTATCCACAGTGATTTTTTGCGATATAATCCTGCCCGCGTCAATATCAAACGTCAATTCGCCAAACGCATAACAATCTAAAACTTTTGCCTGCAACTGCGGGTCAAGCGGCGTCAATACTTGTGTATCGAATTTTATTTTTGCCGCGCCGGCTTGAACACTTTCCAACACGTAACGTTGTTTTGCCGAAACTTTTTTTATCTTATCACTGTTTTGATGAAGCTGCACGTCAACTATCGGCAAATCAACCGTCCACGAATCACCTACCGAAAGTGCCGTATCCGGCAAATGAATCACAATACGATTTTCACGGCTTTCATCTGAATAAATTTTAAGCGGAATTTTACGGCGAATCACGCCTTGCATGTCAATCATAAAATGCGCCAAAGGCACACCGATTGTCCCTTCTAATGTTCTAAATTCTTTTGGAATTTCGCGGTCGCGTTTGCTGTTGTACTCTGTCAATTCTTGTCCTGTTTGCACTTTCCGCATATCAACTCCATCAATCCAATACTCAAACTTCGCAATATTATCAGCTCCAACATCAAGCACTCGCCAAACCTTAACAGACTTACTGTACGTCTCAACAATCTCATTCGTTCCCTTGATCGTCGTGTCAATCTTGAGTTGCTGGACAACATTCCAACGAAATTCCTCACCTTTCTGAAATTTGTAACGAAAAATATATTTCTCTTTGTCAACTCCGTTACTATTTGTATTATTAACAACAATTGACGGCGGAGTTGTTTTGATTTCATTGTCGTCAGCATTGTTATTATGTCCAACAGGATTTTGTCCAACCGGTTTGTCTGTAGGATTACACGCACAAAATAACAAGACAAAAAAAACATTCAACCAAATCAAAACAAAAATCGTTTTTTTCATTTTTGAATTACGGGTTAGGTATTTTAAACTGTTCACACTTTAGATTTCCTTTGCCGCTGTCTGCTTACTTTTATCTGACTAATAGGTTTATTGTTTTCCAGCCGTCGTTGAAAGTGAATTTTGCGTTTTTTATTGCGGATTCTTCGTTGTAACCGTCTGTTATGCCGGATGAAATTATGTTGCTTCCAACGAGCAACCAAGGTACAGGATCGGACGTGTGTGTTTTATGAGAAACAGGAGTCGGATGATCAGGCGTAACTAAAATTCGCCATTCATCTCCGCACGATTTCAACGCTTCATAAATCGGTTTGACAATTTTTTCATCAATCTGTTCCATTGCATAAATTTTTTTCTCAACACTGCCTTCATGTCCGGCTTCATCAGTTGCTTCTATGTGAATGCATACCATGTCGTATTCTTTGATCGCGTTTATTGCATAACGTCCCTTTGCCGCATAATCAGTATCAACATAACCGGTAATATTCGGCACAATAATATTTTGCCAACCAACCAACGATGCAATTCCACGCAATAAATCAACTGCCGTAATCATTGCGCATTTAATTTCAGGTCGATCAAATTGTAATCCGAATCTTGGCAAATTTGGTTTTTGACCGATTCCCCAGAGCCATATTTGTGTTGCCGGTAATTTGTTTTCTTTTATGCGTTTCATGTTGACCGGATGGTTGGCGAGAATTTTTTGCGATTCGTTCATCAATTTAAGCAAAATACTACTGCCTGTACCTTGCGGAAGTGCGGAGTTGATTGGTTTGTCGGTGTAATCGTGAGGCGGACAAGTTGTAGTTGTTTTGGAGAAACTGGTATTGCTATCAATTGCAATACACAAATTGCGATAACTTACGCCGGCGTGAAATTTAATTGGAATCGGCGAAAGCTGCACGAGTTCGTTGTTAAGAGTTTCGATTAACGAAGCGGCTTCATTTGATGTGATATGTCCGGCGGAAAAACTTTTCATTATCGGATTGTTTTTTTGTGCGTCGTCAATAGTTACAAGATTGCATCGGATTGCCCAATCATTTTTACCAAGCGGAATATTTTGAGCTGCCGCTTCGATTGGTGCGCGTCCGGTATAATATTTTTTCGGATAATAACCCAACACTCCAAGTGTCGCAACATCCGAACCCGCCGGCATCCCATTCGGAACATACAAACTCCTGCCAAGCACCCCTTCGCCCGCAAGCATATCTAGTACCGGAGTTTTAGCACAAAACATCGGAGTTTTACCGCCAAGCAACTCAACCGGTAAATCTGCACAACCATCAGGAATAATCAAAACACATTTCATTGGGCAACAAAAAATCTTTTTTTCAACTGCTCACACTTCAAATTTCCTTTACCTCCGCCTGCTTACCTACCGGAAAGCAGGCTTTTACGCTCTTGAGTCAGGCAATTTATAGTACGAGCAGTGTACTTACAGTGCGTAACATGAGTTAGTAAGAAAATGAGGTTGTTTACTCGATATTCACGTGTTCAAAAAATTCCACTGAATAATTACAAAAATTTTTTTATTCGTTTTCTATTACCGAAAAGTATAGACGATCATTTTCAGCTTTAATTTTATTGGAGTTTTTGTTGTACGGTTGGTACATAATCGATGCAGCGTTTTGATTCCGCTTGCAAGTCGGCGAAGATTTTTATTGTGTCTGTTGCGCGATCTTCTTTAGCTGCGATTTCCAAAGCAGCACACAAAGCGTGCAACTTTTCCGCCCCTAAAACTCCGGCAGTTCCTTTTAATCGGTGGGCTGCTTTGCTTGTTTTTATGAGTACGTTGGTGTCCAACCCGTTTTGCATTTCGGCTTCGTCGCTTGACACTTGACTTAAAAATTCGTTTAAAACTAATAAAGCAGTACTTGCACTACCGCCGCACTGTTCCAATATATTTTCTAAACTGAAAGGAAATTCGTTCATAATAATTTTTGTTAAAAAACTCTAAAATTGTGATTGTGTATTTTTAACTGCCTGCACTTAAAAATTCAGTATCTTTTGCCGGTTTATTTAAGTTGTTCGCACTTGAATTATTGTAACATGTGCCAACTTAATTGAATCGGAGTTTGCTTTAATGCTTTTGTGTTACTTAATTCTAAATTGTGTTCGGTTTATTGGGCAACCGGTTTGATATATTGTGTTGCTGAATTTTAGAGTGAATTTTAATACACATTTTTGCTAGTTACAGACTATCGTAAAGTTCTGTTTGGCTCAAATAAAATCTCAAGCTGAACCTCAACAGTCTTACAATACCCGATATCTTACACTAATTGACCACTGATTCAAGTAACACCTCAAAATTTGGAACGCGGAATTGTAGGGAAGTTCAATTATAATCGGGAGGATTGTTATTGATTTTGTCTGAAATTGATGAAAGTTGAATAAAATAAATTGATTTTTAAACATAATTTCCCATAATTCCAAATTTATTTATGCGGTACGTTGAAGGTTACTGGTTGAGGCGAGTTGGGTTGATTTCCGTGTGAGGAAAGGATTATGTTATCGTTGGTTGTGTTTTCGTTTTGAGATGCGTAGCGGGTTGGTGATTGTTGTATTAGTGTATCGATAAATTGTTCTGAAGTGTTATTGAGAACAATTACATCGCTTGGCGTTTCAAGATTTCGTCTTGAGCGGACAATTAGAATTACTTCATCTCCATCTTGAACACGGCGTTTTACTTCACTTAATGTTGCTTGTTCAATAGGCGTCATGCTGGTTGCGGGTGAAGTTATTTTTTGATTTGCGGATTGTAAGTTATTGGGGTTTGGGGCGGAGTTGGGATTGGAGTTATTGGAGTTATTGGAGTTATTGGGCGTATTTATTTTTGTGTTTTTCAAAGATGGATTTTGGTAAACGAGAGACAAGTTTCGCTGATCGAGAACGTGTCTGATAATTTCGGCGGGTACGAAATGACCATCATTTCGGACGGGGTCAGCGGTGTTGCAGACTCCGATTAAATGTCCGTCATCGCTGAACAATCCGCCGCCGCTTCTACCGCCAACAGGTGCGCCTGATACTTGAATGTAATGGAACGGTAATTTATTTGATGTTGGAGTTCCGATTCGGTTAGTTGACATTATTGAGTGTTTACGGATTGTTGGGTCTGCGCCGCCGTCGCAACCGACACTGATTACATTTTGCCCGACATTTATTGCAAGATTCGGCGGTGCAACTGGAATTGCTTGAACGGGGCAAGGCGGAACAATTACAACAAGTGCAAGGTCTATTTCAAGATCAAAATAAATACAACGTCCATAAACTTTCACGGAAGAATTTTCGCCGTAGAGATGTACTTCAACTATCATTTTGTTGTTATTTCCGGCAACACCAGCTTCGCGAAAAATATGACCGCACGTCAAAATCAACGCATCATTGCCGCGTGTGTCAATAATTGTTCCTGATCCCCACGAATGACCATTTGCGGAATCGACACGCAATTTGACTGATGAGGTAATGAATTTTCGTTGCGATAAATCAGATTCTGTCGGAATTGAATTTATGTTAGTAGATGTGTTAAAGGAGACAGGTATTGAGTTGGCGTAATGATTTGATGGAGTTGCGGGTTGTGAAGCGGGTATATTTTTTGTAACGTTTTTTCGCGAGGATTGATCAGCGCGGTCAAACATACCTTGAATCATTGGTTTCAGAACAACCGAAGCAGCACCGCCGTCAACACGATCAATGATCTTATTGTTTTGTAATAATATGAATGCGGGCAATCTGGTAATATTGAACTGTTTCACGATGTCAGGATATTGCGCAACAGAAATTGTTTGTATGTTGTAGCCTTTTTGAGTAAATTCTGTCATGAGCGCAGCTGCTTGTTCGCAATATGAAGAATTGGGCGTAGTAAAAAAAACAAGTTTCACTTCCTGTTTCTGCTCGGCGGATAAAGCGGATAAATCAGTTGCACGCATAACGGCAATATTGAAAAATAACATTGCAACTAATGACAAAATAAACTGTTGCTTTCTTGACATATTAAGACCGTGGCTAAATAGGTTATCAATAAGTTTCATAAATTCAATGAAATTCTGTGGACAAAAAAATTAAATTTGACAGGTTAGATCAAACATCGCGGCGAAGTATAACGATTTCCGAATTTCAACGCAATGTCAAATTTTGCAGAATAGTTTACAGACAAAAACGCAGCATTCTAAAGTAAACAACCCTTATTTATCCAATTTCCATTAGTAACAGACAACGTCCCAAAAATGCACCCTTATTCATTCGATAGTGAATTTAAGGTAACTTCTAAAAACTAATTTTGTCCACGAATTTTCACGAAAGAGCACGAATTAAATAATTTGTACCAATTCGTGTCGATTCGTGGATAAAATAAATTTATTGTCTAAATTTATCTATTCTGATCTGAAAATTTCGATAATTCCGTCAAAAATAAGTTTTTAGAATTTGCCTGAAGACAATAGACCTTTTCTCTAACCTAAAAATACATCAACGCAACAAAAAACCGCCTTTAACTCCTCCTAGACCACCCCTAACCCCTCCGAAGGAGGGGAATAAGAAGATGCCTCCGAAGGA
>JAITDV010000665.1 GCA_031282385.1 Planctomycetaceae bacterium
TTGTTTTTTTTATAAACGGTAATTTGTTCCTGAAGCAATTTTGCCAAGAGTTCTGCCGCTAAATTTTTTTGTTTCATTGCGGCAATTTCTTTTAAAAATTTCACATCAAAAATTGAAAACTCCTCTTGAGTATCCGCAAACAAATTGATAATACCATCGCTTTTAATACTCTGTTTGAGAAGTTCGTTGATCTGTTTATTGACTTCATGAAACGAAAATTTCTTTTCGGTTGTTGTTCTGAAAACGGCAACATAGATCGCCTCAAAAAATGCAAATTCAAACCTTTGCGTCTTATTCAGCAAACTGCGGCAGAGTGAATGCGCTTGTTTCAATAACAAAAATTCTTTAATAAAAGTTTCTTTCTGTTTTTCACTGCCAAGAATAAAGTTAATTCCATCAACAATCAGATTTGCCCGATCGCGGTCGGTTCCTTCAATAAATTTTGATTCAAAATTTATTTCCAAATGAAAACCGTGAAACAGCGTATGACATACTTCCAACTTTTCCAGAAATTTCGGCAATGCCGTTTCCGTAATATTAGGATCGCCAAATTGTTTTTGATCGCGTTGCGTATAATCTTTCATTGCCCTTTTGAGTGCCGACGCAATACCGACATAATCGACAATAAGACCGCCTACCTTATCTTGAAAAACACGATTAACACGGGAAATGGTCTGAATCAGCGTATGACCTTGTAACGGTTTATAAATGTACATTGTTGCTAAACTCGGCACATCAAAACCGGTTGTCCACATATCAACAACAACGGCAATTTTCATTTCATCATTATCGTCCTTAAATTTACGTTCGAGATTTTTACGGTATTCTTTTGTTCCAATAATTGTTTTCCATTCTGTCGGGTCGTTGTTATCAGAAGTCATAATGACCTTTATTTTT
This sequence comes from Planctomycetaceae bacterium, assembly GCA_031282385.1. GTDB lineage: Bacteria > Planctomycetota > Planctomycetia > Pirellulales > Thermoguttaceae > WRKP01. The sequence continues at coordinate 898 of JAITDV010000665.1, forward strand.
TCATTCCAGTCAGGGCGTAAACAACGTATCTTTTCATAAATTTTTAACGCAATTGATCGGGAATAGGCAACAATCATTGCCTTTCCCGTCAATAAATCCTGCCGCTGTTCATAATGTTGAATAATATCGTTACATAGCGAGTCCAACGTTTGTTCCGCTCCCAAGATACTTTCCATTTGGGCAAGTTTTTTCTTGCTTCGTTCAATGATTTGTCCGTCGGCGTTTTGTGAAATAATATCGTAACGATCATCAATCTGTTTCAAAATATCTTCGTTCAGTCCAAGATTGACGACACGGCTTTCGTAATAGATTGGTCGGGTCACTCCGTCATTGATTGATTGTGTCATATCATAAATGTCAATATAATCACCGAACACTTCCTGGGTGTCACGATCTTTGAGAGAAATCGGAGTACCGGTAAAGCCGATGAATGTTGCGTTGGGCAGACTGTTTCGAATAAGCCGTGCAAAACCTAATTTGATTTTGCCGGTTTTAACATCAACCGTTTCGTTAATTGTGTATTGACTTCGATGTGCTTCATCGGCAATCAAAATAATGTCAGAACGTTCTGAGAGCGGCTCATCGTTTTCTTCAAACTTCTGCATTGTTGTAAAAAAAATGCCGTTAGCAACGCGATTTTTTAGCAGTTTTTTGAGATCGGTTCGATTGACCGCTTGTTTAGGTTCTTGCCGTAAATAATCTTGGCATTGGGCAAACTGTGCATAAAGTTGATCGTCCAGATCGTTCCTGTCAGTGAGAATAATAATAGTTTGATTTTGTAACTTTTTCTGTAGAAGACGCGCATAAAAAACCATTGTCAATGATTTTCCGCTTCCGGTACTATGCCACACAACGCCTGCTTTACTATTTTTATTTACCGCGTTACAGGTTGATTGAACTGCTTTTTTTACCGCATAATATTGATGATAACCTGTTAAAATTTTAATGTCTTTTTCAGTTGAACGGGAATAGAGGATAAAATGTTGCAAAATATCGAGGAACTGATTTTTGCCGAACATCCCGCGAAACAAAACATCAAATGCCGCGTAACGGTTATCTTCAAAACTGCCGTCAACAGTTTTCCATTCCATAAACCGATCTTCTGTTGCGGTTATTGTACCTGCTTTGCTAACCGCGAAATCGGCAATCACCATGAAGGCGTTGTAGATAAAGAGCGAAGGAATATCGTACATATAATTTTGCAATTGCCGATATGCTTCTGAAACATCGGTGTTTTCGCGGAAACAAGATTTTAATTCAATCACTACAAGCGGTAATCCATTGACAAAAACAATAAGATCAGGTCGTTTTTCCGCATTTTCGATGATTGTCCATTGACGGGCAAGAATAAAATCGTTGTTGTCCGGATGTTCAAAATCGACGAGGCGAATCAAATCCGATTTATTTTTACCTGATAAATGATAATTAACTTCAACACCGTTTTGTAAAAATTTTGTGAACTGAATATTCTGTTGAATAAGATTATTTGATTCATAATTTTTGATACGATAAATTGCCTCATTGATTGCTTCAATTGGTTTATTGGGATTAATTTTTTGCAGCGATTTTTCAAGCCGTTCTCCAAACAATACCGAATGATAATCCCGTTCAACCTCATAACCGCAAACAGTCTCATACCTCAAATCATCACGAAAGAGTTCTAAAATTGCGTTTTCGTAATTGCGTTCGGTAAATATACTTTTTCTCATATTGTGTTTTTTATTTTTAAATACGAAACAAAACAAATAACGAAACAGATTGTTTTTTTAATTTTTTGTGTTTAGTCACAGAATTATCTTTTTCAGTGAAGGTTAAATTGCCAATTGTTTTTTTTGTATATAAAAAATGGATTTGATGGTACGGATATTTGAAATTTTTGATATTATCATTTCACAAATTATTATCTTTGTCGTACTTCAATTTCACCGCTCATCAACTTCGGTAGCGAAAAATATCTCAATCGTCGTATTCATAATTCATTCCGATAAATGGACATTTTAGTAAACACCTAAAAATCTTATTTCTTAAAA
>JAITDV010000065.1 GCA_031282385.1 Planctomycetaceae bacterium
AGGGGTGGTCTCCTACAGGTTAGCGAAAAGGTCTATTATCAAAATTAATTGACAAGGAGTCCCCATTCAGATGCTCAAACGAACTCGCCGCGAACAAGTTGGCTACCATAAAAACAACAAAAAGACTTTTTCAGGGACAACTAAATATTGTAACTGAAATATCTTCAATATCGTAAATTTTATTTTGGCAGGAATAAAATATTTTATAGATGTGTGTCTTGCGATAATCGAAGATATCAAGGAAATCGTCTGAACTTTTGTATTCAAAAATATTATAGTTTCTAAAAATACGGGCAATATTTTTATCAATAGTAATATCCTTGAGTTTTTTGATTATAAGACAATCAATTCGTAACGAACCGCTTGTTAATTGGTATTCATCTTGGAATTCCAATACATCTCGATAATCATAGAGTTCGAGTTTCGTTGCTCTACCAAAAGCAGGATGCCACAATATTTTTTCTACGATTTTAATTCTCCTATTTCTACTGTATTCCTACAAGGTATTCAAAACGAATTTCATTCTGCAACAACTCATTGTCATTGCAAGAGACACATATTTTTGATTTTAATCGGTTATTTTTTTCTGTTCGTTTGCGCATACACATCTTGGTGAAAGAGTTGTTTGTGGACATCGACAAACGTACCATCAGCCACACGACCACTTTTAACGGCTACTCCATATTTTGCAAGTTCGGAATAGAAGCGGTCAAAAAAGATTACCCATATCCAACTTGATCAACCGTTCCCAAAACAACCAAATCGTTTTGGAATCAGAAAAGGAATAAAGTCAAAAAATAACGGTATTCATCCTAATAACAAAAAAATAATCTTTGACAACTGCCCAATAAAAGATATAAAAGATAATTTTTATAGATGCCCAAATGGGAATTTGTTACTATATCACAGTATAACGGGTGCTGATTTGAATCTATTCGTAACTAAAATGCCGGCTATTTGACATTGTTTGACAATGTGTTATAAATACGCCCCCGCGTTTGGAATTTTATTGACGCGTGAAAGATAAGCTATTGGCTTGTTGTCGATGGTAACTTGTAGTTATTCGTGTAGCGTGAATAATTACTGTAACGAAAATTCAACTTAACAATAAACTTAAAATGAAAACAACACACACACACAAATTTTTTGAAGTAGTCCGCAGTCTTGAACTGTTCAAACATGTAATTCAGGCGATTCGTACAAGCTTATCAATCGGTAAGTTTGTTTTTACGCCTTTGTATTGCCGGTGCCTAATGTATATTGGTTACTCGGCAATATTTGTTGTACTATTTGCGTCAACCTCTTTTTCAGATGTGAAATTGCCGGATATTTTTGCCCCTGGTATGGTTTTACAACGCGGTTTGCCAGTGCCGGTTTGGGGTTGGGCAGACCCGCAAGAAAAAATTACCGTAACAATTAATGAACAATCACAAACTACAGAAACTAACGCCGATGGATATTGGCAAGTTCAATTGAAACCGCTCCAAGCCGGTAAACCGACGAAATTGATCATTAAAGGTAAAAATGAAATTGTTCTGGAAAATATTCTAATCGGCGAAGTATGGCTTTGTTCAGGACAATCGAATATGGAATGGTCAATGAATAAACATCCTGATTCTAAAGCAGATGTTCCTTCTGTTAATAATCCGAATATTAGATTGTTTCAAGTCAGACACGAAACCGCCGGAAAACCACAAAATCGATTGACACCCAACATCGTCTGGCAACCCGCCAACCCAAAATCTGTAGGTAACTTTTCATCTATCGGTTATTATTTCGGAGAAAAACTGAATGCGGAACTTGGTGTTCCGATTGGTTTGATTGATTCGAGTTGGGGCGGGACAAGAATTGAGCCTTGGACGCCTGTTGTTGGTTTTAAGTCTGTTCCTTCTTTGGCAAGTTTAGCCGACGTCAAGTTGCCCGCTAATCCTAGAAATGATAAACCAACTGCTCTTTACAACAAAATGATTCATCCATTGGTTCCATTAGCAATACGCGGTTCAATTTGGTATCAAGGCGAAGCGAATCTTACCGACGGAATGCAATACGCGGAAAAAATGAAAGCCCTCATTAACGGTTGGCGAAAAGTTTTTAACAATGACGAACTCGGATTTTATTACGTTCAACTTGCACCTTTCAAATACGGCGCTGCACCTACTTTCCTGCCTCGTGTCTGGGAAGCTCAAGCTGTTGTCGAAAAACAATTAAACAAAACCGGAATGGTAGTAATTAACGATATTGGTAATATCAATGATATACATCCAAGAAATAAAAAGATTGTTGCCGATAGATTAGCTGCCCAAGCATTGAATAAGAGTTACGGCAAAAAAGATATTGCTTGTGAGTCGCCAAAATTTGACAAAATAATAATTGACGGCGCGGCTGTAATTGTAAATTTTATCGACGTTAAAGAATTCAAAACCCGCGATGGTAAATCTCCAAGTTGGTTTGAAATTGCAGGAAGTAACGGTGAATATCACAAGGCAGAAGCAACTATTGTTGACAAGACAAAGATTAAATTGACAAGCAGCAATGTTGCCAATCCGGTAAACGTCCGTTTCGCATGGCATCAAATTGCAGAACCAAACTTGCAAAACGAAGCAGGTTTGCAATTAGGCGCATTCAGAACAGATAAAGAAAATTAAATTAAGGTAACTTCTAAAAACTCATTTTGACCACGAATTTCCACGAAAGATCACGAATTAAATAATTTGTGCAACTTCTTGGATAGAATAAATTTGTTGTCTAAACTTGTCAATCCTAAAATTTTGATAATTCTGCTAAAAATAGATTTTTAGAATTTGCATTCAGTGGAATGTTTTTTGTGTTGTATTGTAAAAAATAAGGCTGAAAGCCTTTAATCCTTATCGTAGGACAACGCCCTACGACAATGATTCCTAATACCCAAGCCCTGAAAAGACGACATCAAAACTCAATTTAACTTGCCCAAAAACACAATACTTTACGTCTTACGTAGATTTAATGATTGTGTCTCAGGTCAGGGCTAAATTTGTTTTGGTTCTTTACGTAGGACGATGCCCTACGCTAATGATGTAGGGCTTTCAGCCCATTGCCAAAAAAATTTAACTCAAAACATGTCACGATAAAAAACACACGCTGCTGAATAATTACCAAAAATTCAATTTTTAAACTGTTCACACTTTAGTTTTCGTTTACCTCCGCCCGCTTACCTATCGGAAAGCAGGCTTTTACGCTCTTGAGTCACGCAACTTATAGTCAAGCAGCATAGAGGTTTCTTGAACACACTGAAAAATTCGATAACCCGTGTGGTTTTACCTATCGGCAAAACTCACATTAACGCAAATCAAGTTTTTTACACCCTTGAGTTACGCAATTTATAGTACGGGCAGAATAAAGCGTGGTCGGTTTACAAGTTTACATTAGCTTTTCAAAATCTTTATTGCTTCCTCGCGGTAACAATCCATTAAGTACGGAATTTTTGTTACTTTTGCACATTCTTCAGTCAACGACATCAATTCTGACCTGCTAATTTTCGTAACGTTAAATTTTCTTGCGCCTGCCATGAGTTGTTGTAGTCCGACTTTGATTTTGTCTGCATAGCTGTAAATTCCAATTGCACCAAGCGGTATATTTTGAATCTCACTCGCACCGACAATATTTTTTACCTTTTCATAATTGACGAAAATTTCTTCCGGTTTACTTCCAAAATCCGACACCGATTTCGGCAAATTATTTTCCTTGATCCAACTCTCAATATTTTTGCCAACCATTCCTGGAATCATCAACGCACGTCCCATACAAACAGCCTTAACATACGGCGCCCCCAGAGCTAAAGCTTTAAACACACCGTCTTCAGAACTGAATCCGCCAGCAAAAGCTAAATCCGGCACCCGCTCGCCTTGCGACTCCAAAATCGTAGCATATTCGTAAGCCGCACTATGCAGATAAATTGACGGCACACCCCACTCCTCCATCATTCGCCAAGGACTCATACCAGTACCGCCAGACGCGCCGTCAATCGTCAAAAGATCGATTTTCGCTTTGGAACAATATTTGATTGCCATCGCTAATTCTTTGAGACTGTAAGCTCCGGTTTTAAGTGTAATCCGCTTGTAACCAAGCGACCGTAAACGCTCAACCTCTTTCATAAAGCCTTCTTCTGTAACAAAACCAAGACGGCTATGACGTTCAAATTCCTTAATCGCCCCAGCTTTGAATGACGCCTGAATAATTGGGTCAGACGGATCCGGAGTTACAATATAACCGCGTTTTTGAAGCTCAATCGCACGCTCAAGTTGGGCAACTTTAATCTCGCCGCCAATACATTTTGCGCCTTGTCCCCACTTCAATTCAATAGTCTCAATTTTGTGCTTGTTGATAATGTATTCAGCAACACCAAGATTCGTATCTTCAACATTCATTTGAATTAGAATTTCACCGAATTTACCGCGATATTTTTTGTACGATTCAATACGCCGATCCATGTCAGGCGCCTTGACAACTTTTTTATTACTGTCAAGCTCAAGTTGCGGATCAATACCGCAAACATTTTCGCCGCAAACAATTGTTACGCCGGAAATTGCTGCTCCAACTGCAAAATGTTCCCAATTCTTACGCGCAATTTCAGTTGACCCCAACGCACCTGTGAAAATCGGAACAGTCATTTTAACTTTTTGATTCCAACCGTAAGATGTTTCAACACTGACAATTGGAAAACGTGCCGTGTCCGGTGAAGCCGCAACTCCATCCGGCAAACCTTCTGCACCTTGCGCGTAACCTTGAATGTTCAAGTGAGAGTAATCAACAGGATAATTTTTGTCTCCGCCTGCGGTTACTTCGCCAAAAGGTCCCGGATAAATCAATTCCCGACCTCTAAATGCAGCTTTGAAAATTTCACAACTTCCTCGACATCCGTCAATACATCGTGAACATAACCCACTGCATGGGACAACACTTCGTGAACGGTTGGTTGTTCTAGTGGCATCATTACTGTTGGGCGTTTGTAAATTCATTTTTTTGCTCCTTTGGTTTAAATTGTAATGTTAAACTAATAATTGTTAGGGTTTAACAATTTATACGTAAATCCAGTATCAACACAAATACTGAAAACAGAGAACGCAGAACTCAAAAAGATAACAAAATTTACAGAATATTTTCAGTACAGTTACTTTTCGTGCTTTTCTGTTTCGGGTTACATTTACGTAAAAACTACGATATTGTAGCCAACCTGACATTTTTGAATAGGGAGGGAATTTTATGGTTCAGAAATCAGAATTGATTTTTTCGTGAAAAGATAGCAACAATTCAGCCGTATGAGTTTTGTAACCGTTCACACTTTAAATTTTCGTAACTATTCAGTTACAGGCTTCAATTATTTAGAAAAAAGGTGTTAAGGAAATAGGAACGAAGCAGACTAAAACGCGCGTTCTAAAATATACTAGACCTTTTCTCTAACCTAAAAATACATCAACGCAACAAAAAACCTACAACGAAAAACCGCCTTTAACTCTTTCGAGACCACCCCTAACCCCTCCGAAGGAGGGGAATAAGAAGACGCCTCCGAGGGAGGCGAATTATTCCCCCCCTTCGTAGGGGTCAGGGGTGATCTCCTATAGGTTAGCGAAAAGGTCTATTGTTGGTGAGTTTTTGGGTCGGTGATTTCAATTGTAACATTTCCTCCGTTTTCAGGAACGTTGATTTTTAACGGAGTTGTTTCCAATTTGCCCCAATCATCAGGAACAATTTTAGGCATTGCCGCAATTTCAGCTTCTATCTTCGCTCTATATGCGTTGACTTCATCCATTGTCATTTTTGAGAGTTGTTCGTTTGTGAGTTCGGAAGGCGCCTTTGGTGTATAGGTAATGATTACTTTGTAAGTCGCCGGCGGCGAGCCGGATTTGGTGTAGGTGTTGATTGAAGTTGACGGTTTGGCAACTCCATCTGAACCGGTGATTCCCAAAATGTTGTAGTTTGTATTAGTAACAAACACTACAGCTGCGCCGGTAATCGGTTTGCCTTCGTGAAGCAACTTCACATCAAAACCAACAAGACGCGACGGAAATCCAGTCGGCACTTGGGACGGCGTACAACCAAACACAATCATACAAATTAATAAGCTGATTGTTAGCCGTAAACAATTCTTCAAATATTTTCGTTTCATAAATTATCCTTTCTTTGGTTAAAAATTTTTAAACTGTTCGTACTTTAAATTTTCTTCAACGCCGCCTGATTATCTATTTGAAATCAGGCTTTCACGCTTTTGAGTCATGCAATTTACAGTACGAACAGTTAGTTTTATCAGACAAAATCTTCTAACAATTTTTTTATCGTAACAATTATTAATCGAAACAATCTATATTGAATTTAAGATCGAATTCAAACGTGAATTGTTTATAAATTTTGTCTGATACTTTGATCACGGAACAGACGCGGATTCACTTCCGATAGCGGAACCTAACGCTCCCCAAATTCCCCAATGCGAAATTCCGCCTTCATCTGTATGTTTCAAGATGTTGGTGGAATCTGATTGTCCGGTTGTGATGGCATTTATTGAGTTGTTGATCAAATGCACTGAACCATCTCCGAACAGACAATTGACTCCGCCCGGATGACTACTTGACGGAGTATTGAGTATTAGCGCGTCGCCCCAATCTTTACCCGCACAACTTGCAGAGTTTGGCGGCATAACTGTCATAAGACCGTTTACGCTTATGTCTCCGTTTGCCCATTGGATTCCGATACTATTTCCTGCGGCGCTGGTTGCCGCTTGTGCGGTTAGACATTGTTGTCTTGTTGCTGTTGCAGAATCGTTATTCCAAGCCGATATCAATGCAGTTCCGGCTTTGGGATTTACAGGAAAATATTGTGACCGCGATGCTTTGAGACCAACTCGTTCCGACATGGCAATAGTATTTGACAATCCATCAGAAATTCCAGCTAATTCTTTGAACGAATATTTCAATCCCAAAAAACCACGCGGACAATGAACCGGCGTAGCATTATCGGCGTCAGCGGAACCTCCTCCAACTATCACATCACCGTAAACTATCGCGTAATTATTTCGACCGGCGTAGTTGCACGCAGCAATTGGAACTTCACCGGAATTTGATGGACAAACTAAACCAGAGAGTGTCAAATTGGTTGCTATTGCCGGCCATTTTTCATAGTTGATGGCGTCTGTTTTATTCACAAACTCGTCGTAAAGTGCGCCTTGCTCAAAATACGGACACAGTTGGAGAAGTGCAGCGAATTTGTGGGACGGAACTGTAGTACCAGAATGAATTTTGTACATTCCTGACGGCAATTTGTTATTTGAGTCGTGAAAGTTGTGAATTGCCAATCCGAGTTGTCTGAGATTGCTTGAGCATTTTGCGCGTCGTGAAGCTTCTCGTGCAGCTTGAACGGCGGGCAAAAGCAACGCGATCAATACGCCAATAATCGCAATCACAACCAGAAGCTCAACAAGCGTAAAACCAAATAAACCAAGAAAAGGTTTGAGAGAAATCCCCAAAAATTTATCGTAACGATAATTTGGGCAAGTTTGAAATTTATCTGCCCCCCCCCCCCTCGCCTATTTTAACATTTACATTAACATCAACCTTGACGTTAAATTCAGTAGCAACCAAACTTGACAATAAATTTGTCTTTCTCATTTTTTTCATCTCCATTAAAAATTTTGTTAGAGGATTTGATAAACGTTACAAAAATTATTGACGCTGCAATTTTTTTCTTTGGCAAAAAAAGAAAAAAACCAGCCCAATAAACAATATAATTTACACACTCACAATTTAACTTGTACAATTTTTCGCAAAAATGTTCGTTAAAATCATCGTGCTAAACTAAACAAAAACTTGCGTTACAAACTAAACTTATGTTATAAGTTTTTGTTGCGTGAACTCTGCAAAACGAAATTTTTTCAATTCATTTTTTCATTTCCGCACAACAACGCAGGGGCGACATTATAAATCAATTCAACACAAGATACAAGACCAATCAACAATAATTAAGAAATATTTACTGTGAGTTTATCATAAAGAAAAAAATAAATGTTCATTAGACCTTTTCTTTAACTCCTCCGAGACCACCCCTGACCCCTCCGAAGGTGAGGAATTATTCGCCTCCGAAGGAGGCGTCTTCTTATTCCCCTCCTTCGGAGGGGCTAGGGGTGGTCTCGGAGGAGTAAAAGAAAAGGTTTTTCGTTGTAGATTTTTTGTTGCGTTGATGTATTTTTAGGTTAGAAAAAAGGTCTAATAATTACTATTGCAACTTAATAAATCGTCCATACGTTAATTTCGTTCATATTCGCCCGCTTATATCTATCGGAAGACAGATTTTTACGCTTTTGAATCACGCAATTTTTAGTACGGGCAGTAAGAATGTTCAAGAGTAATTATGGGTTTCGGCAATTGCTAGTTGAATTCGTGTAAAGGGTTCGAGCAAATCGACGTTGTGCGAAATTCTTTTGAGTTCGTTGAGTAATTGTTCGCGTTCTTTTGATTGGTCGCCCGGAATTGCGACAGTCCTATTCCCAACTACATAACCTTGCCAATACCCAACATCTAATCCCGTAACTTGTGGAAGCGGTGATATTTCGTTGCCGTCAACTAACTCGCCGGTTTGCAAACGACCATCCTCAATCCCAAAAGATCGCAACGACTCATTTAACTCTTCAGAAATAATTTTTTTGGGAATAGCCGTTTTTGAAGCAGATTCAGATTCCGTGTTGCTATTTGGGTTGCAGGACAACTTGTCAAAAATATACGCAACCGGATGATTCGTCAATCCATTTACAGCAAGCACTGACACAATATTCGTCAATATTGTAACAACTTTCAATTTCGATTTAGAAATAAGCGTTTTCGCAATCTGCTCGCCATAAAGATACGGCTCAAGCGCAATACCAAAAAGTATCTCTTGCGTTTTGCTGGGTTTGATCGGATTAGTACAATGAAATTCTAAAGGACGACCCGCTTGATTAAGCACAAGATACCCGCCGATCAAGCCATGCGGCGTATGATCAACTACAGTTATAAATCCCAAGTTCTCCATCGAAATTATCTTAACAGTTCAATTCTTGTCTTACCCTAATACCGAACGTACTTTAGAATTCGGCGATGCAAAGGTGTTAAAGCAAGCTCGCCAATTAGGTAAGCTCGTAAAGGTTACCGAAATTTCAAGTGTGAACAGTTTAAAATAACCAGTTTAACAAAATTCACGTATCTGACTCTTATCGGTACAAAACACAAAACTCTTCGCGTCAAACCTAGACAACCCCCAAAGTTCATCTATATTGCCGAATTCAACAATAGTGAAATTCTAAAAACTCATTTTGTCCACGAATTTTCACGAAAGATCACGAATTAAATATTTGTGCAAATTCATGTCAATTCGTGGATAAAATAAATTATTGTCTAAACTCGCCAATCCTGAAAATTTTGATAATTCTTTCAAAAATAGTTTTTTAAAGTTGCCTTATTCTATTGAATATTACTATTTTTTATTCGTTTGCGAGTTCTTTTGATCTTAATGTAGCGGTTTCTACGGCGTTTATTACTGCTGCGCGGAATCCCGCTTTTTCCAATGCCGCAACTCCTGAAATAGTTGTTCCGCGCGGGCTACAAACCTTGTCTTTTAAAACTGCCGGATGCTCACCTGTTTGAAGTACCATTCGAGCTGAGCCAAGTACAGTTTGCGCGGCTAACTTTAACGATAACTCCCGCGATAAACCCATCTTCACTCCACCATCCGCCATTGCCTCAATCATCATATAAACATACGCTGGACCACTGCCCGATAACCCTACTACGGCGTCAAGTTGCCGTTCAGGAAAACGTATCGCAATACCAACAGTCGATAATAAACTTTGAGCAAGTGCAGCATCCTCATCCGTCGCCCCTTCCGAAAGACAAAAACCACACACGCCTTCGCCAACATGACAAGGCGTGTTCGGCATAACTCGTACTAATCTTGCCGTCGTTCCCAATTCCTTCAAATACACCGTTATCGGTAACCCCGGCGCAACAGAAATCCAAAGCGGTTGAAAACCATGCGCTCGAATCGCCCCCAACGCATGTAAAACCTCATGCATCTGTTGCGGCTTAACCGAAAGCACAACTACTTCCGACTGCTTGACAAGTTCCTCTATTGTTCCTACAGCCTTACCATTGGTTATCTTGGCAAAACGATTTGACGCCTCAGACAATAAATCATAACCAAAAAGTTGTTCAGGTCTAACCGTTTGCGTCTTCAAAAAACCAGACGCAAGTGAAGTCGCCATTTGACCTGTACCAATAAATCCTATTTTCTTTTGCATAAAAATTACTCCTTTTGTTAATTTTTTGTATCGTTGCACTCGAACGCAGTATTCTTGCGAAATGATACTGAAATTTAAACTGTTCACACTTTAAATTTCCTTTGTCACTGCCTGCTTACTTATTGGAAAGCAGGGCTTTTACGCTCTTGGGTCACATAATTTATAGTACGAAAAATGCACGACTGAATTGTTATAAATTCTTATAAAAACTAACCGCCCAATAATGATGCGGCGTATTGTGGAAGTTGGTTGGCGATGCTTAATGTTCTTGCACCTGCTTGAACAAGAATTTGAGCGCGGGTTAAACGTGAACTCTCTTCGGCAAAATCTGTATTTGAAATCTGTGATTCGGCTGTTGTGATTTGTGTAAGATTATCTTGCAAAGATGCAATTGTCGGTTCAAGCGTACTTCTTTGAATTGCTCCCAATCTGCCGCGTAACATTGATACGTACAAAATTGCATCCTCAATTATTTTGTCTGCAAGTTTATTGTCAGTTATCAAATCTGCATTGTTTCCGCTCCTTAATTGATACAAACGTCCCGATACTCCGCCAAGATTCACCGTACTAACACTCTGAATCCCAATTCTGATTTGTTGCGCCGTTATTACTTCAGGTCCAACTTGAAATAACAAGCCTCCGCCCGTAATCGTGAAATTGAGAACATCTCCCGC
>JAITDV010000075.1 GCA_031282385.1 Planctomycetaceae bacterium
CAGTCAATAGATATTGGGTGTTTTAAATTGCCATAATAACAATCTATTTGTCCTTTCGTAATAAGATAAAATTTTGTACTCAATATTAATTCACCTTCCATTTTAAAAAACGGTTGTGAGGTAATTAATGTTGGATATTTTTTCGCATCTGTAGAAAAAAAAGAAAAAACCATTTTAACGGATGTTCCCTTAGTAGCCAATAAAGGTTTCTGCCATAAGCAATTTTACAACAAAATATTGCATTGATTTTGTGTTGTAAAGTTATAGGGTACATTTGCTTAGTTATGAAAACAAAACACTTGTGAAGGACAAATTGTACATTGTCTATTCATTACGTCAAGAGATAATAATATTGCATCCAATTCTGGGTACATTTTTTGAGGAACACTACAATTTCAATCGCCAAACGAAAAAACAATCTCCTTAAAAAGGAACATCACTACTGTGAAAAAATGAATATCATTACGTCCCACCTTAACAAAATTCTATTAATACGTAAAATGACGATTGGTTAGGGTAAAAAATGAACAACAACAAAAGTGTACCCACGAAAAAAATCAATAACTATTAACCCAACAAAAAAATAGCAATATTTTACAGGTAAAGATATCGACTAGTTAAAAAGGAACATCCGTTTTAGTATTTTGTGAAAGGAACGAATCCTTTAGCTTTTAGTATTTTGTGAAAGGAACGAATCCTTTAGCTTTTATTACGTCTTGACCTTCTTCGGTTAGGAAGAAGTTACAAAATTTCATGAGCGGCGATCCCATTTTCGGATAGCCATCCGTGAAAAGATAAAGCGGACGCGATAACGGATATGTACCGGCAACAATCGAATCCGCTGTTGGCAAAACGTTTTCAAACTTCACTGTTGAAACGCCATCCTGCAAAAAACCAATTCCAACATAACCAATTGCTCCTTTTGTTGTACTTACCCGCGTAAACATTTGCGGATTCGAATTCGTGTACTCAACACTACTTCCAAGTTTTGACTTGTTGACCGCCAACTCATGGAAGACCTCATACGTTCCCGACGACGTATCACGGCTAATTGCAACAACCGGAATATCAGCTCCGCCAAGTTCTTTCCACGATTTAATTTTTCCCGTGTAAATGTCCGTTACTTGCTTTTTTGTCAAATTACGAATCCTGTTTGACGGATGCACAATAAAACAAACTCCATCCATACAAATTGTAAACGGTACAGGTTTACGACCGGCATTGATTGCTTTTTTAAATTCTTCATCTTTCATAAATCGGCTCATTGCCGCAATCTCACACCGTCCATCAATAAGTGCCGCGGCACCGTCCCCAGACCCCGTTTTTTTCACCGTAAAACGCACGCCCGAATCCGATTGCTGCATCGCCTCAACAAAAGCATCAACAATAGGACCAACAGTCGTTGAACCTTCAATACGTATCTCTTGCGCTGTAACGATACAAAAATTAACTGCCGTAACTAAAACACAAAACACTCCCGCCAACATCAGTTTTTTTAACATTTTTCTACCTCTAATTGTTAAAAGGTTAAATTGATCACACATTAAAATTTGCCGTTTTAAACTGTTCACACTTTAAATTTCGTTTACCGCCGCCGGCTTACCTATCGGAAAGCAGGCTTTTACGATCTTGAGTAGCGCAATTTATAGTACGAACAGTCTAACTTATAAAAATCAGCATTCCGATTAAGTAATCCAACACGAATTACCACATTTCAAGTGTGAACAATTACATCAAACATACTTTATAAACTGTTCACACTTTAATTTCGCTTATCGCCGCTTTCTTACCTAACGGAAAGCAGGCTTTTACGCTTTTGAATCGCGCAATTATAGTACGAACAGCAGTATAAATTCGGTAATTCAAATATACGTCAATATAGCTTTCCAATAAGTAAATTGACGTAAATTGCCGAAAACTCAAGCATGTACAGTTTAATTTTCAATCTCTGCATCATAACAACACAGATACCTTACGGCGTCTGTTTAATTTGAATTATTGTTACGTTAAATTGAAAACAGTTTATCAATCTCGATTGTCCGTTATCATATTGAATGACGTACAATTTCGCCTGTCTGCATAAATACAGTATCCTCCGCAATATTTGAACACAAATCGCCGATTCGCTCCAATGCACGACCAATTGACGTCAAAGCATAAACGGCATTGACATGATTATGAAATTGATCAGCTTCTGCAAATATTGATTGCAAATAATCGCGGTACGCTTTGTCCACAACCAAACGATCATTTTTTATAATTGAGATTGCAAATTCTTCATCACAATCTGTCGAAATAAGACGTATCGTTTGATGCAACGCATCCACAACTAAATCCGCCAAAACCCGAAACAATGAAAAACGATTTATGGAAATTTTGTCCTCAACTAAAATTCTCATCATCTTCGCAGACGAAACGCAATTATCCGCAATTCTTTCGAGATCGTTATTTACTTTAATTACAAAACATATCTTACGTAAATCGCCCGCCGTCGGTTGATACAACGCAAGCAAACGAATACACTCACGCTCTATCTCAACTTCGCAACGATCTATTTCTTCATCTGCCGAAATAATCAACTCCGCCTCCGATAAATTATCGCTGTAAATCGCAAACAAAAGATCAGATAAATGCTGCTCAACTGCCAACGCAGCACGATCCAACTTCAAAAATAAACGTTCAAGACGCTTAGGTAACTCTGACATTTTTAATAATTAGTTAGAAAAATTAGTAAAATATACTTTTCGTACTATAAATTGTGCGACTCAATAGCGTAAAAGCCTGCCTGCTTTCCGATAAGTAAGCAGGCAGCGGCAAAGGAAATTTAAAGTGTGGACAGTTTAAAATACTCCGAATGCACTTTAAAATTCAACAACCCAAAATCATAAATTCCAAATTATCCAAAACGTCCTGTTATGTATGCTTCGGTTTGTGGATTTGATGGAATGGTAAAAATTTTATTTGTTTCTGCATATTCAATTAATTCGCCAAGACAAAAAAACGCAGTTCGATCACTGATTCTTGCGGCTTGTTGCATGTTGTGAGTTACAATTACGATTGTGTATTTTTCTTTTAGCGCAACGATAAGTTCTTCGATTTTTCCTGTTGCAATCGGATCAAGCGCACTACACGGTTCATCCATTAACAAGATGTCCGGTTGTGTTGCCAATGCCCTTGCGATACACAGACGTTGCTGTTGCCCGCCCGAAAGAGCAAGCGCCGAACGCGATAACGATTCCTTGACCTCTTCCCACAACGCTGCACTTTTTAAACACGTTTCAACAATTTCATTAAGCCGTGTTCTATCCCTGAATCCATGCAGCCGAGGTCCGTATGCAACATTGTCAAAAATAGTTTTCGGAAACGGATTCGGTCGCTGAAATACCATTCCAATACGCCGCCTAAGCGAAACCAAATCAATCCGTTTATCATACACATTTTGCCCCTCAACAATCAATCGCCCGCCAACCCGCGTATTCGGAATCAGATCGTTCATTCTATTAATACTACGTAAAAACGAACTCTTCCCACAACCACTAGGACCAATAATTGCCGTAACGCCGCCAGACTCAATTTCCATCGATACATTGTTGACCGCCAGTTTGCCGCCATACCAAAGCGAAAAATTTTCCGCACAAATAATCGATTTACGTAACTGTTGCGAACAATTGGCAACAGCTTCTGATTGTTTATTATGTTGCGGAATTTCGGACATGTTATTATTGTCTTGATTATTTATCGTAACGTTATTGTTGATTTGATTCTGTCCGAACCAAAGTTGGAATTGCGCTGTTAAATTTTTTGTCTGCAATTTGGGTAACATTTATGTACCTCGTAATTTTGTTGTGATTCTTGCACGGAGAGTTATTGCCGTGATGTTAAATATTAAAACGAACATGATCAAAGTTGCCACTAATCCAAACTGATTGTAAGGAACCATTGCGGCAATTCTGTCTCCAACTGCCGTGTCATAAGCTGAATAAGATAAAATCGGTGTCGGTTGAAAAAGCAAATTTGATCCCGCAACAAATCCGCCTGACGCAACCGCACACGTAAAAAGTAACGGCGCAGTTTCTCCAGCTGCACGGCTTATACCTAATATAATTCCAGTCAAAATTCCAGGTAACGCTGCAGGAAATGTTACTGTTATAAACGTCCGCACCGCACCCGCACCTAGACCGATTGCCGCTTCACGGTACGTTTGAGGAACAGCACGAATCGCCTCCTCCGATGTACGAATCACA
>JAITDV010000132.1 GCA_031282385.1 Planctomycetaceae bacterium
AATAGGTCAAATAATATTTTTACATGGCTACATGTTTTCATACAAAATTAGACGCTACTATTGTAAAGTATAGACTTACGTCAAATTTTCTATAGATTTCATAAGGAACTTCGGTTTAAAATTCGATTGCGTTTTTCATGTTTAAAAATACCGTAGAGACACAATGCGTTGCGTCTCTGCATTCCAATAGGTAAGCGTAATCAGGCAACGATAAATGAAATTTAAATATGAGCAACAGCAGTTTAAAACAACCCATTTGTAATCTTGTAAAGTATAATCTTATCTTCCGCTACCAATCATTGTCGTTAATGAGTTTGTATGCTGCGGCAATTAGAGTAATTGGGTGGAGAATTTTTTTGTTTGTACTCTGTTCAAGTTGGAGTTTACATGCCATGCAATCAGTTGCCCCGATGTCTATATCAACTGCCCGTAATTCTTTGGCAAGTGGTAAACCAATTTGCATACTACGATGATAATTTCTGATTTTCAATCCAAACGTTCCCGCCATGCCGCAACAACCGCGCTCAATTCTTCGCACTTCCAATTCAGGAATCAATCGTAAAATATTTTCCGCAGGCGTTGGTAAATCTACCCTTCCAACCGAATTCACAATCGCACGGCACGGCGCATGATAACCAACCGTTAAATGAATCGCCCTAAAATCCAAATTCAATTTACCCGCTTGATGTACTTGAAACAAAAAATCACAAAAATCAATAACATTAGACGACACCATTAAAGCATCAATATCGTCCGCCACATACTTGTATTCTCTTGCAATACACGAAGCCGTCGCCGGTTCCAACGCAACGATACGATAACCTTGCCGAATTAAATCCGCTAACAACAAAATATTGTGCCTTGCTAATCGTTCCGCACGATCCCTGTCTCCAAGCGAAAACGATATTATTCCCGACGCACGTTGCCGTAACGGAATATAAACATTAAATCCGTTGTACTCCAAAATCCGAACCGCTAACTCCGCTAACCGCACACCAAAATAATTCAAATACGTGTCAACAAAAATCGCAACTTTACAACTCTCCGATAATTTTTCATCGTCTGAAATATCACTTACAACTATGTTTTTTGATCTCGCCGTTCTTGTTTCCTTGCCGGAGTCCGAAAAACTATGCGGTACAATATTGGTTAAACGAGTTGTCCATTTAAGCCGTGTCAGAAAAGATAATTTACCAATCATCGGTAAATTTCTGCCTTGCGGAATCTGCAATAATTTTTCCATTAACCATCGACTTACACTATTCGACGTCAACCAATTCACCAGACAACTAAACAACGCCGTAATACGCAAAACAAAATCTAATCTCGAAAAAAATAAATCTTCCAACGATAACCCCGCCGCCGCCGCATGGCAACCTTTACAAGTAAATACAAGTTGCGACACATCCACTGCCGCAGGACATTCAACCGCACACATCTTACAGTGCAGGCAAAAATCAGCGATTTCACTCACACGCTCCACCGTCAATACATGAAGATCAATCTCGCCTTCAAGCAGCCCGCGTAACAAATTCGCCTTGCTGCGCGGCGCAGCATCCTCGTCAGGATGACGACGAAAAATCGGACACATCCGAACATGACGATCAAGCCGTAAACAATCACCACAACCATTGCAAAGATACGCCGGCTCAAAAAAACGCTCCGGTTCCCATTTAAGTTGCAATTCAAGTTGATCTCCAATCTCAGTGTCATTAATTTTCGTTACAATATTTTTCGACTCCAGCAACTCTACTCCGCTATCATTTTTTGCCCCATTCAACTCAACTTTATTTGAGTCATTTTGTCCGTTGTTATTTTCGGGCAATTTATCCGCCGTTTCGGAACCGCGTTGTTGTGCTTCAAGCAAAAATAATCCACTCAAATTATCTTCAATATTAAACACCGTCGTATCCGCCCGCGCCGGATGCTCCGAACCGCGTAAATTAATTCCGCTGCGAATACGTTGCGTCCAGATTTCGTTGTCAGGAATTATTTTGCCAGGATTGAGAATATTATTCGGATCAAAAATATTCTTGATTCGGACAAATATCGGCATCAATGACGGATATTGTTGCGGCAGGAACGCAGATTTCAAATAACCATCGCCATAATCCGAACTAATACTGCCGCCAAATTCAATAACAACAGAATAAATATCAATTGCCAATGTCCGTAATTGTTGTACAAAATTCGAATGCGATAAATCAACTATCGGCGTTATTCTCAAATGACCTTGCCCAACATGACCCGATAACGATACAGTAATTTCATGACGTTTTAGTAAATTAAGAATTGTCGGAATAAATTCGTGAATTATCGTTACAGGAATTGCAATGTCGTCAAAAACCGGAAGCGGCTGCTGCGATTGACGCATCTGAAACAACACAAGCGAACCGCGATGTATAAACTCATCAAATAACACAAATTGCTCCGGCGTTTCAATACAAAACGTTTTTTTGCACAACAACTCTTTTTCCAATACATTTTCCAACAACTGCGTCATTTGACTGTTAATCTTAACCGAATCCATCGGCGCCGAAACATCACCGGCATCAAGCTCAACCAACAACGCCGCCTCACTGTCCGTCGATAAAATATCACGAAAATGCGGCTTCCATTCAAGAGACATATTTAGTTGCCGCCGATCAAATAATTCGCAAAGTATCGGATTGAATTTTTGAATTACCGCAATCGCCTTCGCAACTTTCTCAAGCGAATCAAAAAACAAAACCGCACCCGCACGCCGCATCGGAATAGAAACCGTCCGCAACTTCGCCTCAACTATCAAACCAAGCGTTCCCTCACTGCCGCAAATCAAACGCGAAATATCAACTTGATTACCTTGCAAACCTTTCAATACATCATTAACCGCATAACCCGCCGAATTAATCGCTGGTAAAAAATTCATTGAACGAATCTCATCAAACGCCGGATTAAGTACACGATAAATCTCATCCGCAAGCGTATGTTCCTTGCCCAATATCAGACTTCGAGCAAACGCAATACCGCGTGCAAGATTATTATCTTTCAATTTTGATTTGTCTGAATCAAACGGAATATTTGAAATAGAATCAGGATCAATCGCTTTAGGCAAATCATTACGATCAAGTTTCAAAACTGTACCGTTTGCCATTACAACCTTCAATCCGCAAAGATGATCACTTGGAAATCCATACCGCAACCAATTTATGCCTGCACCATTTCTTGCAAGTATTCCGCCGATAGTTGCTGTCGGTTCAAAACCGGAAACAGGACCAAATATCCGGTTTTGAATTCGTGAAAGTAATTCGTTGAGACGATAGCGGACAATGCCAGGCTGAACAACAACATAGTCATGCCCAAGCGATACAATTTGCCTCATAAATCGGCTAAAATCAAGAATGATTCCCGTGCCTGTTGCTCCGCCGCATTTTCCTGTTCCTGCGCCGCGGGCATGTAAAGAAATCCCGCGTTCCGCCGCATACTTCGTACAAGCAACTACATCATCAATATCACGCGGATAAACTATTCCTTGAGGTTTACTTTGAAGCAGACCGGCATCGGTCGAGTAAAGTTGAAGAGTAACTTCGTCGCAACGAATTTCACCTTTTATCAACCCGCGAATATCATCCCGTAATCGCTCTTGTGTATGCGTAAGATAAAGCATAAATTTTTTAAAATCGGCATTAGGTATTCGGAATATTATCGAATAATTTCAATATAAAAGACAAATAAAATTGTGAAAGAAAAAAGGTTTTCGCCACAAAGTTGACGCGGATTATATAAAAAACAATCATTCAAAACACTCAAACACCACACCAAATTATAGTACGAATAATATACTAAAAGTTTAACAAACACAATAAACAAATTAAACAATGTTGCAAGGACATACTTATACATCCGCCATTTTCCCCGACAATCAAAAAACACACAAGCCTATTCCGTTGGAAAGCCGTCGATACATCGGTAGTAAGACCAAACTAACTGATTGGATTATGCGGCTCATTGACGAAAATACCGAAAATATCCAAACGTTCACCGATATTTTTTGCCGGAACTGCTTGCGTTTCTAACCGAGCATTGCAAAAGTATAATCGTGTAATTATCAACGACTCGCTACTTTCAAATAATGTTATTTACAACGGTTTTTGGGCAACAAGACAATGGAACAAAGACAAATTAAACGAAATCATAACTTATTATAATGCTCTTGACGCTAATGTTATTAACGAAAATTATTTTTCTAAAAATTTCGGCGGAAAGTTTTTTGAACACAATATTGCTAAACTCATCGGATATATTTGTCAAGACATTGAGGACATGAAATTTGAGTTGACCGAAAAGGAATATAATATCCTGCTTGCAACATTGATTTACAATATTGATCGGTTAACCAATACTGTTGGGCATTTTGATGCGTATATCAAAAAGCCGATAAAAAACAGCCGTTGCAATTACGGTTAATAGATGCGCAAGAATTTAGCAATGTTACAATACACCGGCAAGACGCTAACCAACTCGCAAGAGAAATTACATCTGATTTAGTTTATATTGATCCTCCGTATAATTCTCGGCAATATAATCGGTTTTACCATCTTTATGAAACATTGGTGAAATGGGATCATCCCAAACTTTACGGAACCGCGTTAAAATGTATCATTGAAAAGTGCGGCGATACGCAAATTTTTGATTGCCCCCATCGTTTTTTTAACTCCGGCAAAACCGAATTCTATAATCACAAAGAATTTTTATTTATTACTAAAGTTGATGAAACAAAAAAAAATATATCGTTCACCTCTCTTCTATGTAGGCGATAAATATAAACTCGTCAGAGAAATAAAAAACATTTTCCCAAAAACATCAAGCGGTTTATTGAACCGTTTGTAGGCGGAGGAACGGTTTATCTTAACGTCAGTGCTGATGAGTATATTCTAAATGACATTGACCAAAACGTTATTGATTTGCATCGTTTTTTGTGTTCTTATACAGGGAGTGAAAATGATTTTTATAAACTAATATTTTCAATTATTCACAAATATCAATTATCGTTTTCTTACCAAATCGATAATATCACGTCGGAATTAAAACAAAAATACAAGAAAACGTGTTTTGCTCATTTTAATAAAGAAAATTTTGATCCTTTGAAAAAACATTACAATCAAGCGGCAAAGAAAAATATTGCGGAGTTGTATGTTCTTTTAATTTACGGGTTTAATCGGATGTTGCGGTTTACTCAACGGGGCAATTTTAATATTCCGGTTGGTAATGTTGATTTTAATGCAAACACATATAACGCGTTACCCGCGTACTTTCGACTAAACGCAGAGAAACGAACAATATGGCATAATCAAGATTTTCGAGAGTTTATTGCAACACTTGATTTTCGGGAGGGTGATTTTGTTTATTTAGACCCTCCATATCTTATCACTTTTAGTGAGTATAACAAATTATGGAATGGGCAAGCAGAGGAAGACTTGTTGCAAGTTTTGGATGAGTTAAATGAAATGAATGTACCGTTTGCCGTATCAAATGTAACCAACTATAAAATTGTCCCTGAAAAAGTCTTTTTGTTGTTTTAATAGTAGCCAACTTGTTCGCGGCGAGTTCGTTTGAGCATCGGAATGGGTACTCCTTGTCAATTAATTTTGATAATAGACCTTTTCGTTAACCTGTAGGAGACCACCCCTGACCCCTCCGAAGGAGGGGAATAATTCGTCTCCCTCGGAGGCGTCTTCTTATTCCCCTCCTTCGAAGACATCTTCTTATTCCCCTCCCTCAGAGACGTATTCTTATTCCCTTCACTCGGAGACATCTTCTTATTCCCCTCCCTCGGAGGCATCTTCTTATTCCCCTCCTTCGGAGGCATCTTCTTATTCCCCTCCTTCGGAGGCATCTTCTTATTCCCCTCCCTCGGAGACATCTTCTTATTCCCCTCCC
>JAITDV010000188.1 GCA_031282385.1 Planctomycetaceae bacterium
TGCACTTGCAGAAAACCTTCCGTCCCGATAAAAACAATCGCTTGCTGTTTCTTGAGATCAACCTCTTCCGGTAAACCTGTTGGTCGCCGTCCTGAATCAAACCAATGGAACTTCAATTGTATGCCTTTGGGACGTTTGTGCGTCCAAGTTACGTGCTGTTTGTCTGGATTATAAAGAGGATTCGGATCCGGTCCATCAACCTCAATCTCTTCCGGCGGCGTCAAATTTAACGCTGTCCAAACC
The DNA here is from genome assembly GCA_031282385.1 of Planctomycetaceae bacterium. Classification (GTDB taxonomy): domain Bacteria; phylum Planctomycetota; class Planctomycetia; order Pirellulales; family Thermoguttaceae; genus WRKP01. Next base: position 244 of record JAITDV010000188.1, read on the forward strand.
ATGTCAATCGTATGCGGTCCCAATTGCGCAAGACAACCATTACAAGAATGCCAAAACGCAAACCTGCCCGGATGCGCAAGCCACGCCTTGTGAAACGGTCTAAACGGAACCGGACCAAGCCAAAGATCATAATTGAAATGAGGCGGAACCGGAGTTTCACCTACAGGTTCTCTATCCTCTTTTTTGGTTGGGACAAATGTCGTGTTAGTCCAAATATACACTTCCTTGACGTCACCAATCGCACCCGCCTGAATCAACTCAAAGGAACGATAATAATGAGCATCTCGCCATGCGCGAACTTGCGTACCGGTTTGAGTGCAAAGTTTTTTCTTCCGCGCAAAATCCGCCATCAAACGAATCTCCCAAACGGAATTTGCAAGAGGCTTCTCACAATAACAATGCAAACCAAGATCCATCGCCGTACACGCAATTATTCCGTGTGTGTGATCCATTGTTGCAATAATAACTCCATCAAGCTCTTTCGCGTGTTTATCAAGCATTATACGGTAATCTTGATAGCGATTTTCAACTTTGTATTTATTGGATTGGTGATTGAGAGTATTGGCGTTGACATCGCAGAAGGCTAAAAATTTCTCAGAGCCTTTGGTATCATTGACCAATTCCTGAATATCACCAGCTCCACGACCGCCCACTCCAATTACTCCAAGATTCAATTTTGAATTCGGACTCTTGTCTGCAAGAACCGACGGGGCAAAAACTGACCCTACACCGACAACTGCCGCCGTTTGCAAAAAACGACGGCGTGAAGTTAATGCTTTTGTACTTTTCATAAACTTAACGTTTTGTTGAATTGTTAATGTTGACTGATGCCGTTGTAAACACAAACAACAACATTCAGATTTTAGCAAAATCAATACGATATTTCACGTCGAAATTTCGTAATCCGAAGCAAATTACATCCGCTCTGGTTTTGCTTTGAGACAAAATAATACAAGATCACTCAAAAAAAACAATACCCGAATAAATTCAGAATTGAATAATCAGAACTTGGATTTGTTGACAATCCTCCTTGTCTCTCTTGTCAACACAAAAATAAAAATCGAATGTAACTAAAGGGACGAGAAAATTCAAAAGCACAAAATAATATACTGCTCGTACTATGGATTGCGTGACTCAAGAGCGTAAAAGCCTGCTTTCCGATAGGTAAGCAGGCGGCGGTAAACGAAAATTCAAGTGTGAACAGTTTATCACGATTGAATAGTTGCAAAATTTGAGCGAAAAATAAAGGGCATAAGGGCGCGTTGTGGGGAATTTACTTGCTACTAAGTTGAATTGAATAAATAAGGGTTGTTTACTTTAGATCGCTACATTTCCGCCAGCGTCGTTCCTATATACCCTTACCCCTAAAAATTGGATTGCATGAATCTCACAACTGAATAGTTACCGGAAAGCAGGCTTTTACGCTCTTGAGTCACGCAATTTATTGTACGAATAATATATCGCTGCGTCTCCGCCTACTTCTTTTCTATCCTTTATTCTCTGAACAATTGTGTTGTTCTTGGGTTATAGGCATATCGTGTCTGAATAGTTAGGGCTGTTTATTTTATTCGTGTTGTTTGTTTTGGGATTGCATGAATCCCAAAACTGAATAGTTACAATTTAAAACGGGCGTTGAGGTAAGTCGCGATGATACCGCGGAATTTGTTTAGGCGGAAGCGGTTCGCCGTAACTGTCAGACCATTGCTCGCGATCATCGTCCGACGCATAATAACTCAACCACACCTCCGCATCACCATACGAACAATCCCAATGAATATAACCATTGCGATGCCGTAAATTCTTTTCACGCGACGGAAGAATACCTCGATAAATCAATACATACAACTCTCGATCCGAAAGATGATCCGAAAAATCAAGAACTATCTTTTTCTCAAATAACTTGTTGATCAAATCAATAAGAATCAATGACAACTTCTCATTAGTAAGCGATTCAGGCGATGGAATTCGTAACTCCGGATCAAACCAACGATATATCGGCTCAACCGGCGCAACTTCCCAATCAAGCATACTTGCTAAAAATTCATTCTCAAAACGAATTGGAAAACTTCGCCAAAATATACGGCTTACCGATTCATCGAAATACGGTTCCATTTCCGCCCGTAATTCCGCATTGCGCATCAAATCATCAACTTCAATTTCAGATGATCCATTAAAATTATATTGTTGCTCGTACATAAAATATTACCTTACCATTTTCGTTTTTTTGAGCAATTATTAAACTGTTCACACTTAAGTTTTCGGTTACTCACACGGGGTTACCTATCGGAATACCTGTTAAACTGTTTACACTTTAAATTTCCTTTACAATCGCCTGCTTACCTATCGGAAAGCAGCAGGCTTTGCACTCTTGAGTTACGAAATTTATAGTACAAACAGTAACGCTTCGGTGTCTCCGAAATCTAAAGTACGTTCGGTATATTTTGCTGCATTTCTTATTTATGTAATATTAACTATATTTATTATACGCTACTCGTTTTTTGTATTTTTGCAAATGATGATGAACAGTCATTTTTATTTTCCTAATAGGACTGAAAATTCAATATCTCAAAAAACAATTACCGAATAGTCATAGCAATTGAGACTCAAGTTGTCTCAAATCACTGTGCGGAATTGTTACCGGAAAATGCAAATAGTTCAATAATTATTAGCATTTTTCTGGTAAAAAAAAACTTTTTACAATGATTAATCGATACAATCGCTAAATTTCTACCGAATTTTTCCAACAACAACTATAGACAATATGCAAAAGCTCAATAAGTGTTAACATAAACTCTGAAAATTACAGAAATTTTGCAGTTATTCAGTAGATTACTGAATATTCGTTTTTTTCTTTATCGCAAGCTAAAAATGAAATGATAGCATGAAGATCGTTTAAACTGGACTTTTGCAAAATTCATAACAACTTTTATTAAAGGAACAGATGATTAAATTTTACTCAATTTCGGCATATATTTTGAACCCAAAATATGCAGAAATTATTGAAATGGAATTTATGAAACCCTTGTTTTACTGCATATCATTTTTGGAAAAATAATATTTGATGCAATAATATGACAGAATTATGGAATAAGAACGAATCAGACAAAAAAGCAGCACTCCAAAATAAACAACCCTTATTTATCCAATTCCCATTAGTAGTAAGCAGGAACACCTCAACGCGCCCTTATGCCCTTATTCTTTCAATGATGAATTTAAGACAATGTCAAACAAAACATGAGGGTATAAGGGCGCATTGGGTGGGAATTTTTGGCTACTAATGGTAATTCTACGAATAATGGTTTGAATATTAGAACCGTTCTGAAAACGATGTTGTCCCGCGTGAAATTATTGGTATTTGGCAACAGAATAGTTGACGATAAGAAACACACGGCTGAATAGATACGATTTTCATTTTTGACTAACATAATTATTGTTACAATAATGCGTCAAAAAAAATAGTAATTTGATCAACATTTCACACTCAAATTTATAGTGTTAAACGCCATTTTGCAAAAGTTCAGTTTGAATAAGACAAATAAACAAAGTGTTTGTCACGTTCATGTCTGCAATGATTTTCGTAGATTTTAGAAATTTGCGCAACAAAAAAACGATCACTGAATAGTCATAAACAGTTCACATTTTAACTTT
>JAITDV010000262.1 GCA_031282385.1 Planctomycetaceae bacterium
AAATTAAAAAATCTTTTCCGCCGGAGACATTTACACTCAAGGGACTCAACTTGCCGCTTAATACTGACGTGACAGATGTTCGCATACATCGTCGTCTCGGTTATTGGGATGAAGAAAAATTGGTTGACCGCCCCGTCAAGATATCCGCGCAAGAAAGTAAAAAATTAGAATTAGAGAGGGCTCGAAACTCTCCAGGATTTTATTTACGTTTAGTCTTAGTCGGATTGGGAATTCTTTTGATTTTGTCCGCAGTTATTAGATTGATGTTAAAACGAAAAGGACAATAAACAGCCAACCCTTTCCACCAACCCAAAAATCAAAAACATACACGACAACACATTCATAAAATTACAGTGTTGTTGTTATATTTTGATTTTTTGTGCAAGTTGGAAAATTTTGGTTGACAATATTTTAATGTGAATTATACTGTCCGCTCTTGCGAAATTGAGTTGAGAGGCTGTTGGTTGTTATTCCGACTTGCAACATTGATCAAATTATAATCACAACATTCAACACAGATTCGCTTTTTACTAATAAAGATGCATGAATATTTGTGATACGTATATTACGTTTAGCAATTGTTTAAGCATAAAACATTTAACATTATTACTAAAAATAAGTAATGAAATTCCAAATGTGTATAACGCTACACCCGATGTAATTCCGGTAAATGCGGAAAACTATTATCCCAATGTAGAAAAAATCCTGCTGTACAACATACCGCCTGATAAAATGGCGTTTAACGGTGTTGATTATGCAGTGGTACCCGGCGGTATAGCAGAGGTAATGAACAAAGAAGGTTCTTTCACCATTTCTGTATTGTCGAAGGCAGTACTCACAGCTCAATACCATTATTTGTGGTGTCAAAATTGGCAGGGAGCAAACCAAAAAGAAAAGTTTTTTCGGTATAAGAATGTAGGCGGAATATACAAATATCAATTTGGTTTTTGGATCAATAACGCCAATCACATGATTGATATTGCTGTTCCAAACGACGATAAAAATAAGTGGCTTATGCTTACTGCCATTTATGATGCTGAAGATAATGGCGGAACATTGCAATTATTTAGAGGCAATGAAAAAGTTGCTTCCGTCAGCGGTATGGCACAATATGATCCTGGTAAAATTGATGACTCAGAATGGTATATTGGTGCGCATTTATTTCCTGGAGGAGGCGGTTCCAGATTGTTTAATGGGATCTTGCCGCATGCGAAAATTTTTCACATGGCTATGAAACTTTGGGTGGTACTTGATATTGACAGCGATGGCAATGGTTACATTCATTCGCCTGCTAAAAACTCGAAAGGGACTTTCAATGAAATTTCAAATAGAATCACAAAACCGCGATTGATGACATACTATGACGCCAACAAATGTACAATTGCGGATGTTCCTTTAGATTACAGACGGATACCGTTACGGGTAAATTTTTTCACTGCTGGCATAACTGCTGGTGCACAATTCAAATTTGAATATAGCGACTTTGGTTCACCGGATACACCGAACGAGAGTATTGTGCGTGTTTATAAAAAGAGTGATGGTACGGAAGTTCCGACTGATTGGACTGATATTAATGGGAGTAATAAGTTGGAGCAATCAACTATCAAGACAACAGCAGATGCAACTGACGGTACATTTGATGATAATTACTATATCGAAACTGTAACTACAAGCGGTAAAATTCCGAAAGAAGTGACAATAACGTTGCGTATAAAATGCCCTATTACTAGTGGCGGCGTAGTTACGCCTCAAGAAGTGTCTAGCAGTATCAAAGTAAACGTGCAAGAAGCAGCATCAAACGGAAGTCCGCCAAAATACGATTGGATAGTACCCGGCGGATGGAAAATTGAAGACGGTATAAAATTTACAACTCCCATTCCCACAATTGAAAACGTGATCGGTCCTCAAACAGAAGGTTCCGGTTCTGTTGGTTCCGCTTATGATAACAAAGGTGGTGATCAATCTATAACCAATCCCAGAGGTGATGTATTCTCTGTAGATACCTACGATAATGGTTTTTTGATGGCACTAAAATTTTCATTTGTCAGATCGCCTCACACTCAAAACAGACCAGGTGGTTATGTAAGACCAGATTATAGCGGCGGTAGTGCTTCCCCTAACCCAGGAAGGAATGAAAAATATGATGACCCTCCTTCAGCTAATGCTGATCGTCAACAAATGGATTTTTTTGGCAATAGCGGAATAAAATTTTTTGGCAAAGAAATCTTGATATTTGATATTCGAGCACTCAAGGATGGTCTTGCTCTTGGAGGAGACAGTTTCGGTGCAGATGGCAAGATAAAAGATAAGACGGTTGATGGTAATACTTACAAAGGACTCAGTGTGTGTAATACATTGCCTGGTAATCTTTATTTAGGGCAACCGGATACGAGTAAAAATGCCGCCCAATTTGATGCTGCGTATAATGCTCTAAAAGTTGATCCTACCGAAGATAATGATATGACTATTGACGTTACTAAAAATGGTAATGTCTATAGGGTAACAACAGCTGTGAACGGTATTCCTGTTTGTACGAATGTTGATCTAGAGAACATTACAAATGATCGTAGGATATTCATCCAGTCTCATTGGGGGAGTGGAGTAAAAATAAAGGTTGTTTCGCTCACAAAGAAATGATTGCATAATTACAATTGCAATTTACAAGTATTCATGCAGGTAGTTGTTTTTTTGTCTGAAGAGCAATTACCTGTATGAATATCTCTGAAAAGAATTTGTTTGATGTTTTGTTTTTGAACTTTTAAAAATTAATTATGATTTAGGAGATTAAAGGATGTTTAGAAATTTAGCTTTTTTTTTGTTGTTATCACTTGTGATAGCGGTAGTTGGATATGGGCGTGTCAATGTTGTTGCGGCGGAGATTTCTATATTTGCCAAACTTCGAGACGGGCGTACTAATTCTTTGGTATCTGCTGTGTTTTCGCCTGATGGTAAAACAGTTGCCTCGATATGTATGGACAACAGTGTACGAATTTGGGAAGCGGCGACAGGCAAAGAATTACAAAAACTCAATGGACATACCGATGACGTGAATTCTGCCGAGTTTTCACCTGATAGCAAAGTTATTGTTACGACAAGTAAAGATGGCAGCTTGCGGATTTGGGATGCGGCAACAGGAAAAGAATTGAAAAAAATTATGGATTGTGCTGACGGTGATTTTGTTTTTTTGCGGTCTGCCAAGTTTTCTCCGAACGGTAAAAAGATTATAACGATAAACAGGCGGAATTATGCGCAGATTTGGGATACGGCAACAGGAAAAGAATTATGTCAACTTGGCGGACAATACTTTTATGCGCATTCTACTGCATTTTCTCCTGACAGCAAAATGGTTGTTACAATAAGAGACAAGAATGTTGCTCATATATGGGATGCTGCAACCGGAAAAAATTTAAAAAAACTCGATAGCCTTGTCTTTGATGATGACTTTTATACGTCGTCTGTCGAATTTTCTCCGGATGGCAAAACGATTGTTACGGCAAATAGCGACGGCATCGTGCGGATTTGGGATACGGCAACGGGAAAAGCATTACGTAAACTAGAAGGACATACCGATTCGGTATATTCTGCCGGATTTTCATTTGACGGCAAAATGATTGTTACTGCAAGTTATGATAAAACCGCGCGGATTTGGGATGCAGCAACGGGAAAAGAGTTGCACAAATTCGAAGAGAATAATGATGTGTATTCAGCCAAATTTTCATTTGACGGCAAAAAGGTTGTTACGGTAAATATTGACAAAATCGTGCGGATTTGGGATACAGCAACGGGAAAAGAGTTGCACAAACTCGACGGATGTACCTGGTGTAATATTTATACGTTAATCGCATCATTTTCACCTGACGGTAAAACGATTCTTACTGCAAGTTCGGACGGCACCGCGCGAATTTGGGATACGGCAACAGGAAATGAGTTACGGAAGGTTGGAGAGTATTATGCGTACTTTGCAATATTTTCAAATGATAGTAAAACGATTCTTACTATAAATACTGATAGCACTCTGCGGATTTGGGACTTGGCAACGGGAAAAGAGTTAAAAAAAATCAACGGAAATAAATTTGATGTAATTTCTGCCGTGTTTTCACCAGACAATAAAACGGTTGTAACGATATACAACAATGGCACCGCGTCGATTTGGGATACGACAACAGGAAAAGAAGTAAGAAGAATCGACATTGGCAAAAGATATTATTTGCGTTCTGCCGTATTTTCACCTGACGGCAGAACGTTTGTTACGACAAGTAGCGACAAAGTCACGCTGATTTGGGATGCCGTAACCGGAGAAGAATTGAAAAAACTTGAGGGGCATACCGGTATGGTGGGTTTTGTAGCGTTTTCACCTGACGGCAAAATGATTGTTACGGCAAGTCCGGATAATAGAGATAAAATTGTGCGGATTTGGGATGCAACAACGGGAAAAGAATTACAAAAACTCGCAGGACATACCAGCAATATAAAATCTGTCGCGTTTTCGCATGACGGCAAAACAATTGTTACGGCAAGTCTTGATAAGACCACGCGAATTTGGGATGCAGCAACAGGAAAAGAATTACAAAAATCTGAACATACCGGTAACGTGAATTCTGCCGGGTTTTCACCTGATAGCAAAGTTATTGTTATGGTAGATAACGATGGCAGCTCGCGGATTTTAGATGCGGCAACAGGAAAAGAATTGAAAAAACTTGATAGGCAAAAGCGGACTGCGTTATCCGCCAAGTTTTCATCTGACGGCAAAATGATTGTTTTGATAAGCAGGGATAAACCCGTGAAACTTTGGAAACTCGACGATTTATTGTACGAAAAATAATCAAATTTTAAAAATAATGGGAGAGAATCTAATGAGAAAAATTTTGGTAATTGTTGTTTTTTTTGTGTTTGTTCTTTTTTTGCCGTTTTGTATTTTGGCGGCAGAGACATTGGCTGGCAATGGTACAGCGAAACATCCGGCTGATGAGGTGGCGTTTAAACTTGTGTATCATGAACACAACGACTCCTTCAAGAATGGTGTTGTTGGAAAAGATATTTCAGGCAACCTCATATATTCGCCGGATTCAGACGTAACAGATCATGATATAGTGGACGGAAGATACGGTGCTATGTCGGTACTTGTGAAACCTGTAACGTGGGGTGAATTTTACAATACAACAACATATAAAAATAAACTTCTAATAGACGTGGCAATTTATGCAGACAGTAAATCATTTCCCATTTCATTTGCCGGATGGAGATTAGAAAGGGTTTGGTTTTATTCTGGATTTGAGTTAAAAGATGCAGAACTTTCTGATTGTACGATAATGGGCGTCAATGGTTGGTATGAAGACCTCGCGTCTAAACGCCTTATAGCACGTGAAGAGATTCCGTTAAATAATAAGCCCTTCGAATTATTCGCATCTACAAAGAATTACCAACGCAGCTTTATTGGCAAAGTTTCTTTATTGAACTTTGATTTAAGAAAGGCAAGTTTTGCCAATAAAAATATTTCGTCAATGACTATTCGCGGTATTATGCATGATAAAAATCATCCAAACATAGATTTATTTGATAACGCAACTATACATACGAGTTTACCTGTCGGGATCAGTAAAGAGCAACTTTACCGTACCGCAGATTACCGTAACAAATGTTTGTCTGGCACCAGATGGGAGTATTATGGTTCGGAGGAGCAATTTGATTTAAGCGGTCAGAATCTTTCAAACGCCAATATGCATTCATTATTTGTTAGAGGTGAAAATAAAATGAATTTTACGGATGCAGTCATTCGCGGAGCTTATCTTGGAATATATGATATAGCGGGGGGAATAAGCCGTGAAATGGTTTATTCCACAAAAAGTTATAAAACAGGTGATCTAACAGGAATCAGGTTTGACAACGGTATTGATACGTCACGTATTCGACCAATAATTGGCAACATGCGAAACTGGAATTTATCCAATCAGAACTTATCGCATTGTAGATTTGGAAGAGTGGATTTGGCGGGTGTAGATTTTACAAACTCTATAATCACCGGCGTAGAATTTGGTAGTGACGTACATAATCTCACACTTGATCAAATTAAATCAACGTGGAATTACAAGAACAACCGCATGGACGGAATCAAGTTGCCTGACAAAATCCAAAAAGAATTGGACGCGGAAAATTTGAAGACAAGAATTAACGTTACAAAAAATCAATAAGCGTTTATTTGTGCCGGTTGGTGCGTGTGTCGATAGAAGATACCAACAAGCAAATATAAAAACCAATAGTCCCTTTCGCCAACCTAAAAATCAAAAACATACACGACAACACATTCATAAAATTACAGTGTTGTTGTTATATTTTGATTTTTTGTGCAAGTTGAAAAATTTTTCACATGGCTCTGAAACTTTGGGTGGCACTTGATATTGACAGCGACGGCAATGGTTACATTCATTCACCCCTATCAAAGATGCTCAAAATTAAAAAATATGTGACAAACAAGGGAAATTCGGCTTAAAATTTTTGGAAAGTGCAGTTAATAAATAATTTAACTTACATATTTGAAAATTTAAACTGAGACTCTGGATCGTTAAAGAGTTGTTTGTTGTTCAATATGTAATGAAATAACAAATCAGGAGAATATATTATGACATGTAAAAAAAGTACAACGACTTTTATGTTTTTGATGTTAGTAATCGTTTTGTTGATTTCGGCATCAACGAATGTTCATGCTCAAAAGCCTAGTGAAGTATATGAAGGGTGTTTTTGTGAAATCTGCCGCGCTGAAGCAAATCAAGAATGTATAGCTGGATATCGTCCTTCATTACCATACACGAATGCGGAGCGAGATGAATATGACAGACGCTTGCAATCGGCGGATACAAGATCATTATTTGGTCTAAATAATTGTATTTGGAAGGAAGGAAAATATGTTCGCTTCCAACTCCGAGGAATAAAGAAATTTGATTTTTGCGTATTAAGCGGCGATTTTCTTGATGGCGATGCTGTTCAATGTGCGGAGATCAAAGATCATTCATTTTTTGCAGCCACGCTCGCCAATGCTAGATTGGCAAACATGGAATTTATAAATTGTGATTTCAGATATGCCAACCTCACTGGTACGGATTTTAGTTGGAGTTACTTGCATAGCAACTGTGATTTTTATGGTGCAAAAATTCAGGGCGCCAAGCTCAACATTACACCGAAACAACTTTTGAACACAGACCCGTTTATAGAAGAAAATTGTTATAAATGGGGGCAGCACAAAAAACGAATTCTT
>JAITDV010000264.1 GCA_031282385.1 Planctomycetaceae bacterium
CGCACTTCCGTTAAATCAGCCCGCTTGTAATCATCTTCAGCAACTCCAAAACCCCACGGAAATTTGACCGCATCATAAGCACTCAAACGCGACGTTACAAAAACAGATGGAACCGCCTCCCGAATCCGTTGCACCGTCTCACACAAAAAACGTACCCGATTCTCAAAACAACCACCATACTTGCCATCCCGCGTCCTCGCCCCAAGTAATTCATTAAGCAAATATCCATGACAACTCTTCACATCTATCCCATCAAAACCACACGACGACAATAAAACCGCCGCCGAAACAAACGCATCTTGAATCCGCATAAGCTCAGAATCCGTAACCAACGGATAATCACCTGAAATTCCTTGTGCAACATCTAATACCTCATTGTGCTGGGCAATAATCGGAGAACGAACTCCTCGTTCCGGCTTGCTGTAACGACCGGAATGAGTCAATTGAATTATCGTTACAATATCATGACCTATTTGCTTCCGTGCAACAGATCTCGTTTGCTCAACAAGAGACGCAAACGCACTAGCACTTTTTTTATTGATCCAAAATTGCCGCGAATTTGACCTCGCTTCGGGTAACACCGCTGTCGCCTCAAACCAAATTAAGCCGGCACCGCCAGACGCAAACCGTTCATAACGCCGAAATCCCCGCTCAAGCGGCTCACCAAATTCGCCTGAATCAAATCCTTCCATCGGTTGAACAACAAAACGATTCGGTATTGTAACTTTTGTTTGCTTGCCGCCGGAATCATAGTTAAAAGATAAACTACTGCCCAAAATAGAAAAATCCGCCGACAACGGTAACTCCAAACCCAATCGAAATAATTCCGATAACAATTCATCATAACTACGAACAAATGGATAAAACGACATAAGATCACTAAAAATTAAATAACAAAATACTCAAATACAAAATTCGAGTTTGATCTATACTGTTCGTACTATAAATTGCGATACTCAAGAGCGTTAAGGAAATGTAAATCGTGAACAGTTTAAATAACTTCTAACTTCAATTGCCTTTTTTAAAAGCGTTTAATCTTGCAGAACGGTCTGTCATGTCAGCTATAAAATCAGCAACCGCACGCCGTTTGTTATCTTGCTTCAATACCCCATCATAACGCTCCGGTAATTCATCGGTATTGGCAATATAATACTCAAAAATTCCGCTTATCCAACCAGTAATCCTGTTGCGGAATAACATCACCTTCGGATGACGATAAACATGTTCAAGAAGAAACAATTCCATCTCGCCCTTCTGCTCGGCTATCTCACTACCTGGGGCAACAAGAACCGATAACTTGAGCGCATCTTCCGCAGTCTCTATTCCCGCATCAATAAGCCGTTTTCTTGTCGTAACCAAAATATCACTTACTTGAACATCAATCAAATCATGCACCACCGCTTGTCTAAATTCAACTTCGTTCAAATTTGTCCAACGTTCACGAATCCGATCCGCAGAACGTTTCCAAAGAGCTGTTTGCATAAGTTGATCAGTATTCAATAAACCTACCTCCATCGCATCATCAACATCATGCGTGTCATACGCCACACTGTCCGCAACATCAACAACCTGTATCTCCAACAACGGCGTACCAGACTTGGAAACTTTATACGCTTGACCGTCAAGCAACTCCCGCGAAAGATTCAAACCAGGAAAACCAACATAACGACGCTCCAACTTTTCTACAATCCGAAGTGCTTGCAAATTATGATCAAAACCGCCAACTTCCGCAACCAACGAATTAAGCACCGACTCGCCGCAATGACCAAACGGAGGATGACCAATATCATGCAACAATGCCGCCGCCTCTATCAAATCTTCATTCAATCCCAAAACACGCCCAACCGTCCGCGCTATACAAACCACCTCCATCGTATGTGTCAATCGCGTTCGATGATAACTGCCAAACTCCGCCGTAAATACTTGCATCTTCTCACTCAATCGCCGGAATGCCGCACAATGAATTATCCGATCTCGATCACGTTGAAACGCACTACGATAAGGATGAAACGATTCAGGATAACGACGACCAACACTAGACTTCGTAAAAAAAGCATAAGACGACAAAAAATAAGGATAATTTCCAGAAACAGAATCCGAAACAAAATCAACCACAATCCCGTTGTCCCGTTCCAATCCCGTCATTTGCAAAGAATATCAATTTATTGATTGTTTCATTTCATAAGAAATAATCTACACTTGGTAATCATTCAAACTTTAAGTTTCATTTACTGCCGCCTGTTTACTTATCGAAAAGCAGACGGCGGCAAAGGAAATTAAAGTGCGAACAGTTCAGTACAATTATTCATCTACGTCGTCGTCATCTTCCACAACCGACGCAAGCTCTTCGTTAAAATCGTTTTCGTCAAACTCATCATCAATATCAAATTCCGGCCGCTCTGCTGAAGTAAACCGGCATTCACTTAAACTCTTAAACCAAGTTTCTTGATGTTTGGAAAATTGTTTTGTGTTCTGTTTGATCAAATTGACTGCTTCGCCGTACTTTAATTTTGAATCAAGATAGTCAAAAAATTCTCTATATCCTAAAGCTTGCCGTGCGGTTTGGCTTATTGGTTGTTTTCGTTCTTTCAATTTTTTTACCTCGTCCAAGAAACCGTCATAAATCATTCTGTCAACACGCTTGTCAATTTGCGCATAAAGTATATCTCTCGGCGTTTGTAAAACATAAACATGACATTCCGACGCATCTGTACCAACATCAAATTGTTTCTGATAAAAACTAATTGGTTTACCAGTAATTTCATAAACTTCCAACGCACGGACAATTCGTCTTGTGTCATTGGGATGCAACCGCTTTGCAGAATCAGGATCAACCTTCTGTAATAAATTATGCAAAAAATCAGACGCACGACCTTCAACCTTACTCAACAACCTCATCCGAAAGTCTTTGTCTGCCGCAGGTCCCTCAAATATCCCGCGCAACATGCTTTTAAGATAAAGCGGCGTACCGCCTACAAATAACACTTTATTGCCGCGCAGTTGAATCTCGTCTATTTTGTTCCGCGCTGCATGAATATATTGGGCAAGCGAATACTCAACACTCGGATCAACAATATCAATCATGTGATGAGGCACGCCCAATCTATCTTCTTGCATTACCTTAGAAGTGCCAATATCCATCTCTCGATATACCGCCATCGAATCAAGTGATATTATCTCCGCTCCAAGACGACGCGCAAGCGTTATACCAATACGGCTTTTACCGCTCGCAGTCGCTCCGGTAAGATACCAGCAAGAAAGAGCCTGCCGACGAAAATATGCTAATTCTTCAGCGTCCACTTCCACTTGATATTCTCCTCAAAGTTGCAAGTAGAAATTATTAAATTTCTCTCTTCAATTAACGCCAATCTTTGCAAACTGAAACGCCAGAAAAAACTGACCGGAACGCTGCAGATCAACGAATCCAAAAGTGCATCAGGTATTTTTGTTACAAAAACTCTCTACGTAAATATTGCGCAAATATTACCATTCGCTACTCACAAAAAAACAAAAAATTTAAAATTAAATCGACAGGTTGTAACGCATAAAAGTTATCTTTTATAACAACGAATTAATGAATAATTATACTAAACTTACTTTAAATTTCAACGACATGCAAACGTCGGAACAGGATATTAAAAATAACAAACCTGCGCAAATGTACCTATTTTGATACCGGAATAAATTTAGAATACGGACAGCAAATAAAAGTAAATAATTAATTCAATTCATAAACCGTCAAGCACAACCCAACACGGGCAAAATTGTTAACAGACACATTTAATTCTTCAATTCTTAATTTATCTTACCGGAAATAACGCCGATAAACAATTAGGAAACTAAAAAATAAATGTAAGCATCTTAAACTGTTCACACTTTAAATTTCATTTATCACCGTCTGTTTACATATCGGAAAACAGACTTTTACGCTCTTGAGTCCTGTAATTTGTAGGACGAACAGTGTACACTGAATACACTTTAGAATTCGGCAACGCAAAGATGTTGAAGCGGGCTTTCCGATTGGCAAGCCCGCAAGCGTTACCGAAAACTAATGTGAAGGCAGGTTAAAATACCCCTTTGCCAAAACTGTTTCCTTCTTGAGGGGCAGATTTGGCTCTCCGCGAATCGTCTGTTGGCGGATGCGGATTGTTTCCTGTACCCTGATTATTGGGCGTAAAATCTGTACCTTCTTCACCGGAATCGGTGAAATCGGAATAGGATGATACGTAACCGGGCATTTTCGATTTCTCAAGCTCGTCATTGTATGATTGAATCACGCGACTCTGAATCATTTCACGGCAAGCGGTATTAATTGGGTGGGCAACATCTGCATAGAGTTTAGCCCGCCCTGTTTCATCTCTGATGTCATGAATTGGAATCTCGTCCAATCTATGACCGCACTGATTGCAATATGATGCTCTAAGATAATTCTTGCAACGACACGTTGGACAACGAACCGTCAACTTCCGCGACGGCATCGCCACGAAAGGTCCATTGATACCATCGATAATTTTCAAGTCTCTGACTACAAAACAATTATCGAACGTAATCGAACAAAAAGCAAGGAGCCGTTCTCCCGGCTCTTCCATCAATTTTATGCGGATTTCAGTAATTTCCATGATGCTTTTAAAGTTTTAAACTGGTTTCGCCTTATTATCGGCATTTGTTAAACATACACACAATACACACAATATACTATTTCAACTTTCTACGTTGTAAACAGTCTCATTTTTTTTCAAACCATGGCGCAATTTTGAGGCAACATGTCTTGAATGTCGCGCATTATGGCATAAACCATAAAACGCCGTTCCACTCCCGCTCATTCTCACCGCAATACAGTCAAGCCGTTCAAGACGGTGTTTGACTTCATTGAAACGACTCCAAATTTCCGATGCCGGCGCTTCCAGCCGATTAAACAACTGGTTGCCTAAACGTGTCAAATCGCCTTGAGCAAGTAAATTTGACACCTCAACAACATTGCGAAATCTTTTATCGTGTGTTCGCATACATTTTGAGAATACGGTAGAGGTTGATAAGCCTTCTGCCGGTTTGAATAACACAAAATGCAACTTTGGCACACGCGGTACAGTTTCAACTCTTTCACCACGTCCGTAAGCAACTGTCGCTTTGTTATGTAAAAACAACGGACAATCACTTCCAAGTTCAGCCGCAAGTGGAATCAGACTTGTCAAAGCGAGTTCGGGCAACCAAAACCAACGTGCTGCCATCAATGCGGCAACCGCATCACTTGAAGCACCGCCAAGTCCCGATTGTGATGGAATTCGTTTGAATAATCTGGCTTTTATTCCGCACGTAATTCCGTGTCGCTTACGAAACAATTCTAATGCTCGAACTACAAGATTGCTGTTATCCTGTGGAACATCTTCACCTCCGCCAAGACAGGAAAACTCAACTTTTCCGCTATCCGTCAACGGTTCAAATGTAAGTATATCAAAAAGTCTAACCGGAACCGCAAGCGATGTTATCTCGTGAAAACCATCGGAACGTTTCCCATGTACTTCAAAAAATAGATTCAATTTCGCCGGTGCAAGTACCGTCAAAACTTTGTCTGATTGAAATTGATACATAATTATTGATACACCTCGATACACCTCACACAGGTCTGTACAATTTGATTGTCGAAAAATACACCATTGCAACAAAACTGTCTCTATTCTAGCAACTAACAAGCAACTGACAAGGCTACTTCAAAAAAATTTTATCCGTAACAAAAAAAATTCACAAAATAAAAATATAAAAAATTACGTTTTAGCCTTAAAAAACAAGGTTTTACGCAACAATAAACAAAATAAAAAATTTTCATACAAATAAGTAATATTTTTTTATATTCATGAAAATTTTTATGAGACATTACAACACAAATTTAAAAATCCGGCTGCAATCTCAGATCAATATCAGACATTAATAAATTGTTCACTCTTTAAACTCCCTTTACCTGCCGATTGCTTTCCGATAAGTAGCAGGCAAAAGTAAACGAAATTTAAACTGTTCACAACTTAAAATCTTTCAGTTTCGTAACCATACGGATAATTTCTTTAGAAATATTCCCAGCAATATCATAAACTGTTTCAGAAACCAATTCGGGATATTTGGGATCGAGTGTTGATGAAATTATTTTTGTTCTTCTGTTTTAAGTAATTCTTGATCGAATCTAGAAAAAAACTTGATATTGATTGATTTGATTTGTCCGTTTTTTAATTGAAACCATGCTTTTTCATTTTGAACTCTGATCAATTTTGCTTCAACTTTTTTTGTTTCCGTAAAATCTGTCCACATACGAAAATCATAAATAGACTCTTTATTATAATTTTTATTATTTTCATTTTGTGTTTTATTTTTATTGTTATTATTTTTGTACAATTTTGAATAAAATATTCGTTCCTGTATTCGTTCACAATACGGCGTTTTTTGAAAAATTAACATTATTACACTAATTGACAACGGTAAGAAAAAAACAACAAAACAATTATACGTTGATCTACCCGTATAAATTTTCCGCTCCGGCGGCGGATTAAACCAACCGCCGCGTTTTTGTGCAATCAACCAACTAAAACAATTACATTCGCTCATTGCCGGTTGCCACGCTGCGTGACCTCCATAATCAAATTGCGTCAATTTCATAAAGCCGCCTGCACGATTGATAATTTGCATTGCATTGTTATTAGATTCAAATGACGCGTATTTATCGTTTTTATTTATAAATGACCAGATGGGAAAGCTTTTAAGTTTTATTAAAGAAGGTTCGTCTGGAGCAAAAATAGACGTAATAACAGCTGCAGAAAATTTCTCGTAATATTGAAAAATCAACAGCCACGCACCATGACCTCCGCTGCTCAAACCAAAAACACTCAATCGCCGCTCATCAATAGGATAATTATTCATTACATCATCCAACGCCGCCAACATGACGTCCAAATTGCCGTCTTTATTAGTAGAAAACTCCCAATATTTATTATTCGGCGGACATTGTGTCACTAACAAGAAAAAATCTTGTTGCTCCTCGCCTATCATCATCGGCAAAATCGAATGAAGATGCGCCAACGAAAGCATGTTATCTTTTCCTGCCTCGCCAACTCCGTGTAAATGAACAACAAGCGGATATTTTCGACCTCGAATAATCTTTCGCGGAACACGCAACCGATATTTGATTTCAGTATCTTTGTACATTCCGCCTGTGTATTTGAAAGACCGTTCTTCAAAACAATAAACAAGAATCGGATGCGGCGTTTTACCTTGTCCTCTTGTTCGGTTGTCTTCCATTTTGACTAGTTCATGAATTTGTTTTGTAGTAAATTTATGAATATCGTCTTTGGATTGAATATCATAAATGCCGGTTGAGGTTGTTACTTTTTTAGGCGGAATCTCTTTTTTAACAGCAATTTCATTATTTGCGCCGAGTATTGTAGGAATGTATAATAGTAAAAATAATAAGAGAATAGTTGTTTGTTGTGTTTTGGAATCTGCTGTTTTCGATTCTAATTTTTTTATATTTTTTTGCCGTCTATTTTGGTAAAAAATCCGCCAAGCAATTATCGTAATGATAAAAATAATTCCGACAATTACAAATAAGAATATTGGCGAAAAATTTATATTAGTCAAATAATAATTCATGAGCGGAGTTGTATAATTTTTATGAATCCATGTTGTAACAGGCGAAATAATTGGTTCAAAAATTACAGCAAGCGGCAATGTAGCGAGTTTGTACCAGACGAACCAGATCAAAAACAAAAAAAGTAAACCAACCAACTTTTGAAAAAATGATCGCCTCAAAAGAAAAAAACATTCCTCATTTTTACGAACAAACAAGACTAACAATGTTGAAACGAAAGTCCAGACAAAAACAAGCCAACAACAATAAGAAACCCAATCAGACCAATAACGAAAATCTAAATACCAAAACGAATATGAAAAAGAATAAATTGGAACAGGTTTATAACAGAAAAAATAGAAAAAATTAAATAACAACAGAAAAAATACAATTGCCTTCCATATTCTATCAAAAAATGACGGTGTCGTTTTTTGTTTTAATAAAGTAGTTTCATTATTCGTTAACATTAAATTTTTGTTCATTACATTATAATTCAAAATGCGTCCGGCAAAATCAGACTATAAATCAATATTTAAATAAAATTAAAAAATCAATAATATTTCAGTGGAATTAG
>JAITDV010000428.1 GCA_031282385.1 Planctomycetaceae bacterium
AAAAATACATCAACGCAACAAAAAATCTACAACGAAAAACCGCCTTTAACTCCTCCGAGACCACCCCTAACCCCTCCGAAGGAGGGGAATAAGAAGAGGTCTCCGAAGGAGGCGAATAATTCCCCTCCTTCGGAGGGGTCAGGGGTGGTCTCCTACAGGTTAGCGAAAAGATCTATTATCAAAATTAATTGACAAGGAGTCCCCATTCAGATGCTCAAACGAACTCGCCGTGAACAAGTTGGCTACCATTAAAACAACAAAAAGACTTTTTCAGGGACAACTATTTATTGGAAAGCAGGCTTGTACGCTCTTGAGTCATGCAATTAATAGTACAAACAGCAGTATGTCATTAATTATTTCACTTGAATCTTTTATTCAAGTGACTTGAGAATTTTTTTTGTAAATTTCATTTATTATACCTTCTATTGTCGCTTCTTTTGCTTCCTTTGTTGGCGGGAATCCTATTGAAATTAGTTTTGCGGTGGTGATTGGGCTTATGCTTATGATTTTTGTTTTCTTTAATGAGTCGCGGAACAAGTTTACCAATGATTCTGCGATTGCAGGACTTGTTGCGGTTACCCAATCAATTTGACCGCGCCGCATTTGTTCGACAACTTCTGCCTTTGCCTTCTTACAATCAACACTCTTATACACAACGACTTCCTCAACAATACCGCCGGCATCAACAATTCCTCGTGAAAGTATATCACGTCCCCGATTACCTTTTGGCAACAGGAATTTTTTACCGGTAATTTTCTCGGTCAAGATTTTTGTCAACATACCTTCTGCGTTGTTTATTGCGGGTATAAAATCTGCACGGCGACCTGCATACTCAAAAAACACATCATTCGTCCCACGACCAACTACGCCAACCTTAACCGAATCAGGAAATTTAATATCACCAAACCTGCCCATAAAAAAACGCACGCCGTTACCGCTTGTAAATAATACCCAATCAAATTCACAAATCCGCAAAATAACAGCATCCGCCTCAACCCAAGAATCCGGCGGCAAAATTTCTATCACGGGTTGCAACAATACTGTTGCTCCCAACGCCTCTAATTCCGATTTCAATTTGTCATTCTGATTTTCAGAACGTGTTAAGAGAACTGTTGCCATATTTAAACTGAACTTTTGCGAAATGTTGTTTAACACTATAAATTTGAGTGTGAAATGTTTATCAAATTACTATTTTTTTGATGCATTATTGTAACAATAATTCTATTAGTCAAAAATGAAAATCGTAACTATTCAGTCGTGAGATTCAATAGCGTAGAAACCTGCTTTTCGATAGGTAAGCAGGCGAATGTAAACGAAATTTAAAGTGTGAACAGTTTAGTTTTAAAAGGGGTTAGGAACGAAGCAGACAAAAACGCAACGATCTAAAGTAAACAACCTTTATTTGACAAATAATGGTTGTTTACTTTTATATCGTGTTGTTTGTGTTGTTTTTTGAATTACCGGCATTCGGCAGCTGCGTAGTTACCAAAAATTTTTCGTTACAAAAATTATTTTCTCAATGCGTCTGCTAAAATTTCTAATCCTTCATTTGCAATTTTTTCATCGATATTCATTGGCGGTAAAAGTCTTATAACATTATTTTGCGTACAATTTATCAGCAGTCCGTTGTCCATACAACTTTTCACATATCTTGTCCCGTCGGCAGTCAACTCTATACCGATCATCACGCCGCATCCGCGAATTTCATGGATAATATCAGTTTCTTTTGCAAGATCGTTTAATGTTGTGCGGAACAATTCTCCGATTTTGGCTGCGTGTTCCAGCAATTTTTCTTTCTCGATCATTTCAATAGTTGCAATACCTGCAACGGCGGCAATAGGATTTCCGCCGTAAGTTGCAGCGTGCATCCCCGGTCTTAAACTTGGTGCAATTTCACGCCTCGCAAGCATTGCCGCACCCGCCAATCCGCCCGCAACAGCTTTAGCCAACGTCATAATATCCGGTTCAACTCCATAATACTGGTACGCAAACCAATTACCCGTTCTGCCGCAACCGGTTTGAACTTCGTCAAAAATTAACAACAATTTATGTGCATCGCAAATTTGACGTAACGCTTTTAAAAATCCGTCGGGTGGAGTACGAACGCCGCCTTCGCCTTGAATCGGTTCTATCATAATTGCGGCAGTTTCATCATCAATTGCGTTTTGTAACGCGTTCAAGTCGCCGTAAGGAACATAAGTAAATCCTGCAAGTAACGGCTCAATTCCAGCATGATATTTGGGTTGTGCGGTTGCTGAAATTGCACCCATTGTTCGACCGTGAAAGCTGCCTTGAAATGTGATAATTTTGTACCGACCTTTGGGCGAATGCAAACGGACAAGTTTAATCGCCGCTTCATTTGCCTCAGCTCCGCTATTACAAAAAAACGCTTGACCGCCAAAACTGCGTTCAGATAACAATTTTGCCCATTCACCTTGTTGTTCGGTGTACCATGTATTGGGAACATGAATCAAACGGGTAAGTTGCCGCTGGACTGCTTCGACAATTGGTTGCGGGCAATGCCCCAAAAGCCCACATCCCCAGCCAGGAAAAAAATCAATATAACGCCGCCCATCAACATCCCATATTTCCGCACCCGAACCACGAACAAGCGCAACCGGATAACGGGTAGAGTTGCCGAGGACGTATT
>JAITDV010000439.1 GCA_031282385.1 Planctomycetaceae bacterium
GGTGGTCTCGGAGGAGTTAAAGGCGGTTTTTCGTTGTAGGTTTTTTGTTACATTGATGTATTTTTAGGTTAGAGAAAAGGTCTAATATTTGCAAGGTTTTAAGGAAAATCTCGGATAAAGCAATAACTACCTTGCAAATTATAACACTCAATTGCAACCAGATAAGCCCAGAATTTATAGCACCAAACGACTTTTTCAGGGACAACTAACTATTCAGTCGCGGGCTTCAATTGTTTAGGAAAGTGGGATGGTGAATAGGAACGAAGCAGACTAAAACGCAGCGTTCTAAAATAAACAAACTTTTTGTGTAACATAACTTGCGACTCCGTGACTATGTTAGGATGAAGGTGCGCCGTCGAAATTTGTATTTAACTTAATCTTTCTTTTGCTAATTTACTGATTGTTCTGAATGCTGTATTATTTGCGGTTTCGCACCATTCGAACATAATTGTTTCGGTGGTTGACAAAGTTGCGCCTGCGGATTCAAGCCGCCGCAATGCCATTTCATAATCGTTACGAAAACGGCACGCACACGCATCCGTTACAATAACAACTTCCTTGCCAAGTAAGATCAAATCAAATGCCGATTGCAAAACACAAACATGTAACTCCACACCGCATATAATTATTTTTGACGCCGGCTCATTCTCAATATGAGTTACAAATTCAGGAACCGCACAAACCGAAAACGCTTTCTTTGTGAATATCTTTGTTCCTGTAAGCAGAATTTGCCCTATTCCCGGAACCGTTGCGCCAAGTTTTTCAGGATATTGTTCTGAAACAATTACAGGTGTGCCAAGCGTATTTGCAGCAGTGATAAGCCGTTGCACATTGAAAACCAACATATCGCCGCAATAAACCGACGGAACAAGCCGCTCTTGAATATCAATCAAAAGAAGCAAACTATTTTGCGCCGAAACAAGCGAAAAACTACGATTGTACATAAATTTTCTCCAAAATATAAAAGGTTGATAATGAAAATTAAAACCGGAATTTATTGACTATACTGTTCGTACTATAAATTCGGGACTCAAGAGCGTAAAAGCTCGCTTTCCAATAGGTAAGCAGACGGCGGCAAGTGAAATTTAGAGTGTGAACAGTTTAAAACATACATTCCAAAACAACACAAGCCAATAAAATTCCAACACAAATATTAACGATTAATAAGAACCAATAAAATATAAGCAATTATACAATATTCCGCACAAACTAATTTGTGTGATTCACAATCCCGTTGCATTAACTCTAACCTGTCTCCATTCTGAACCGGATTATCAATACGATTAAATCCCTTGAGCATTTGCGACAACAACGGTTGAAATTTGCTGTCAGTTTTCATTGTCTCACGAATCTGCTCCGCAACTATTGCGTCACAATACATATCATTTAAATCAATATAACAAGCAAGTAACTCTTTTGCTTCCGACTTATTCCGCATTTGAACAATAACTTCTAACATCATTGATTTAGGATTGATTACTATTGACAACCATTTTGTATTCTTAAAAACATTCATGTAAACTTTGGCTTTGTTAAAAAGTTGTTCAAATCCGGTTTTAATTGGCGGTTCCGAAGATTCTTTAGGCATTAGTGAAACAAACAAGTAGTCAAATACAGGAAGAATATTTTTTATGTTCACACACACCAATCGAATCGGTGCGTCTTTCTCATGTTTATCAAATGGCTCCTTTATCAATTCTGCTATTTCTTTATTGGGTCGGCTAAAAAAATTACTGATCCAATTTTTCTCCCGCGCCGCCAACTCTCTACCATCAACCAACTCATCATGCGGAGAAATCTCATCTTTCTCCGGCACAACAACAGGAGTAAGATGCTCCGATGTTCTACCAGGCAAATTCCAATCAATTTCAGTTACAACAACATCAAACCCGCCATATTGACCAATCGCCCAACTCATCTCCAAACTCGCATCCACATTGCTTCCCAACGAATCCACAACTACGCGCATTTTTTTGCGGTACTTTTCACTGTTTTTATCTGTCGGAATTGCGAATACAAATGATAATTTAATAGAACTTTTCACCTTGTTCAACTCGCCGACATTAATAAAAAAATACGCATTGCGGATCATAGTTGCATCTTTCAATTTGCCAATCTGCGACTTAAATTCGGTTTTCATTTTTTCTAAAAGACGCGAAAATTCCGCCGTTATACGTTTCACCGATGTAGAATCAAAACCAAAAATTTTCACTGCTTTATCAATGTCGCTAAAGTTCTTTTGGAAAAATTCATCAACATTAATTTGATCAATATCGACATACGCAATTGCAAAAGTTGTATCAGTTATTAACGGTGCAATTTTTTCACCAAGTCCGGTTTTGCTCTCATTGCCTAACAAAAAAGTTGCTTGAACAAGTAATAAACAAAACATTAAAGCAGACTTTCTCGCATACAAGCCTGCGTTATTTACCAAAATTTCAAGCGTAAATCGGCTTAAAAAAGTCTTAAAAAATTTTCTTGTTTGCATGTTTTTAATTTAATAATTTATATTCTGTTCGTACTATAAATTGCGCGGTTCAAAAGGTAAAAGTCTGATTTCAAATTGATAAGCAGGCGGCAAAAGAAATTTAAAGTGTGAACAGTTTAAAATTATTGATTGTTAAAATTAGACCTTTCCTCTAACCTAAAAATACATCAACGCAACAAAAAACCGCCTTTAACTCCTCCGAGACCACACCTAACCTCTCCAAAGGAGGGGAATTATTCGCATTCTTCGGAGGCGTCTTCTTATTCCCCTCATTCGGAGGGGTCAGGGGTGGTCTCCTCCAGGTTAGCGAAAAGGTCTATTGTTGATTGTTATTCTGTTACTCGTTTAATTTCATTTTTAATTCGCAGCAGTGGTCTCATTTTTTCTTTCCATTCGGCAAATAATTTTGTACAAGATTCCTCTGTACCGATACACAACATACACGCCAAAGCAACAACTCCCGCAGCAATTTCAGCACTTGTTTTTTCAGGATTTATTTCATAATTCCATTTCAGGTTATCTTTGTCGCAAGCCGGTATAGCATAATTTGCTACTCCGCGCAAAATTTCTAAAACCAATGAAATTACAGGTAAAATCTCTTCAGGCAAAGCGGAAAAAGCTATAAACATAGCTGCAGATCCATCGATGAAAGTTACTCCCCAATCCGTTAAACCCGACAATCCGTTTTGTACTTGTTTTGCAGAGGCGGCGTTTTTGGCTTGGGCGACAGCACGAAGCCGCGATTTAAGCGGATCAACTCCAATCGATAAATAATTTATTTGTCCTGTAATATAACGGATTATGTTGGTAACTTGTTTGTTTTCGTCTTCTTTGGCTGAAAGTTGCAATAAAAAAGTTTTAACAGGTTTGCCAAACAAAAAAACAACCTTGATAAAATCACCTTCACTACATTTAAACGCATTCACCAAATACGGATTTTTTGTTGCGCTAAATTTGTCGATATAATTCTTGAATAAATTTTCATCAAAGACATTGTTCTTTGAGTTGCCGCTTACTTCATCTTCAACATCATCAACATTCTCGTACTGCACTTCTTCGTCAATATATTCTATTGTCGGTACATTATTTTGTTCGTCTGAATTTTGTTCTTCAGAGTTATTTGAATTATTGTTGTCCGGTAAAATTGGATATAACAACAAATCATTTTTCGCAAGCAATTTCGTTTCAAGTAAATTTAATTTACGCGACAAAAATCTGAATACCCACTCGATTTTTTGACGTATGACAATATTTTTGTCCGTTTGATCGTTTATTTTGTACGGGACGGCAAGAAAAAAAGCTGGTT
>JAITDV010000459.1 GCA_031282385.1 Planctomycetaceae bacterium
CTCCCTCGGAGGCGTATTCTTATTCCCCTCCTTCGGAAGGGTTAGGGGTGGTCTCGGAGGAGTTAAAGGCGGTTTTTCGTTGTAGGTTTTTTGTTGCGTTGATGTATTTTTAGGTTAGAAAAAATGTCTAATATTTACAAGGTTTTAAGGAAAATCTCGGATAAAACAATAACTATATTGCAAATTATAACTCTAAATTGCAACCGAATAAGCCCAGAATTTATAGCTCCAAATGACTTTTTCAGGGACAACGATATATGTTCCGCCTTGTTGGTCGGTATTAGAATATCATTGTCCACAAAATGATGAATCTACAACTACGACAATTTATGATCTTGGCACTTTTATTAAAAAGATTGACGATAAAAAGAGCAAAAGAATTTTGTTTAGCCAAAATGAATTGTCATATCGTTCTTGGAAATCATTTGAAGGTCAATATTCTATAACTGCGAAATTGATTTCGATAGATGGAGTTGATAAGACTAAAATTGGTAATATTGATTTGGACAAGTTAAAAGATATAATTATCTTTATCGAGAAAGAAGAAAACAAAAAAATCGTCGAAGTCAAATTCAACAACCTCTCACAAAAAGACCAAAACTATTTATTAGAACAAATAAAAAAACTTGGAAAATAAGTTTTTTTGCAATATTTCAGTGGAATTTTTGAAGAAGGTAAAAATTATCGCACCAAACAACCTCATTACCATATTTCTCATCCCGGAATCTAATTTAAAGAGGTAATGAGGTTGGTTGTGTGGGAGACTTTGGCTGCTGAGGTTTTTTTGGTGAATATTGTTTGGAAAAATTAGGTTGAAAATGTGGTAATGGAAAAAAACGACCAATCCTTGTGAAAATTCCACTGAAATATTACGTTTTTTTCAGTTTACTTTTTTGGAAAGTACAGTTCCTAATTGGCAAACTTGCTTTAACATCATATTGTTGCTCGTACTATAAATTGCGTGATTCGAGGGCGCAAAAGCCTGCTTTCGAATTGGTGAGCGGGTTGGGACAAAACGAAATTAAAGTATGAACAGTTTAGGACTTCCGACTTCTAAAGACAAAGAATGTTCGGTTAACAATTAATTAGATATAAAAAAATTATGCAAGCAATTGTTTATTATGCGCCTGGTGATATACGGGTTGAGGATTTACCAAAGCCGGAGATGAAAGAAGGCGAACTTTTGGTTCATGTTGATGCGTGTGCAGTTTGCGGTACGGATTTGAAGAGTAAACATCACGGTAATCCGCGAATCAAAGCGCCGCTTGTAATGGGACACGAATTTACCGGAATAATTGAAGCGGTATCGCCCTCTGCAAAAGGTAACTGGAAAGTCGGAGAGCGTGTTGTTATGGCAACAAGTATTTCTTGCGGCGAATGTTTTTATTGTCATGCCGGTTACCGGAATCTTTGTTCGCAACTTGCGCCGATGGGTTTTTCGTATCCGGGCGGAATGGCAGAATACGTTACGATTCCAGCTCTGGCATTGCAAGGCGGACATGTTGTCAAAGTACCGCCGGCAGTTGAACCGCAATTTGCAGCTTTAGCCGAACCGACAAGTTGTGCAGTAAACGCCGTATCCCAATGCAACATTAAACAAGGTGACAGCGTCCTGATAATGGGCGCAGGTCCAATGGGATTACTCAACGCAGTTGTTGCAAAAGCATTCGGCGCGGGCAAATTGTTCATATCTGAATTAAACGAATTGCGGCGTAATCAAGCCGAACAATTTGGAATAGATTTTCTTATTGATCCGGCAAAAGAAGACTTGGCAGAAATTATCAAATATGAAACCGGCGGTGTTAAGGTTGATGTTGTGATTGTTGCGGCGCCGGCAGCGAAACCGCAAGAAGACGCTCTTTCTCTAGTACGCAAACAAGGTACGGTTGTTCTTTTTGCGTCGCTTCCGGTTGGCAAGAGTAATCTAACAATTGATAGTCGATTGTTGCATTATGGAGAGCTGCACCTGATCGGCTCAAGCGATTCAACTCCAGAACACGTCAAAAAAGCCGTAGAGTTAATCGCAAATAAAAAGATTCCAGTTGAAAAAATAGCATCTCATTTGTTGCCGTTGGATCAAATCGAAAAAGCATTTGAACTCATGCAAAGCGGTGAAGCATTAAGAGTTGTACTGATTCCGCCGAAAGCTTAAAACAAAAAAAATTTAACAATGCGAATATTATCAGGAATTCAACCAACAGGTCGGTTTCATTGGGGCAATTATTTTGGTGCAATACGTCAATACATTGATCTTCAGAATGGTCAAGATTCGGCGTTTTATTTTATTGCCAATCTACATGCGTTGACGACAATTCGTGATCGTGAATTGCTTGCGCGTAATACATTTGATGCAGCGTTGGATTTGCTTGCGCTCGGTCTTGATCCTGATCGCGCAACTCTTTTTGTCCAATCTGATGTTCATGCAGTATCAGAGTTGTGCTGGATATTAATGACAACAACATCAATGGGATTACTTGAACGTTGCCATGCTTACAAGGATAAAAAATCAAAAGGGTTGCCTGCCGATGCAGGTTTATTTACATATCCTGTCTTGATGGCGGCGGATATTTTGCTCTATGATTCTAATCTTGTTCCCGTTGGAGAAGATCAAAAACAACATGTTGAAGTTTGCCGTGATATTGCCGGTTCGTTCAATAGTTCTTTTGGTGAAGTGTTTGTTATTCCTGAAGCGTATATTGTGCAGGATACGGCAAAGGTTCCCGGACTTGACGGTGGTAAGATGTCGAAAAGTTACGGCAATTCTATTGAAGTATTCGAAAACTTAAAATCGCAAAAGAAAAAAATTATGGGCATAACAACTGACAGCCGCCCAATAGAATTACCCAAAGACCCCGAAACTGATCACCTTTTCCATCTTTATTCTTTATTTGCGTCAGCAGAACAAACACAATCTCTAGCAGAACGTTACAGACGTGGAGGTTTCGGCTATGGCGAGGTGAAAAAAGAGTTGGTTGTGTTGGCGGAGTCGTATTTTGCAGAAGCAAGAAAACGCCGTGAAGAGTTGGCAGCAAAACCCGAATACGTGCGAAATGTTCTAGCTGACGGCGCAAAAAGAGCAACCAAAAAAGCCGCCGAAGTACTAGACCGCGTTAAAAAATCATGCGGCATAATCATAAATATTTAATTGAAGAAATCGCTGACTGCAATTGTTGTCTCGTTTTCAAGATATGCGTCAATTTCGGCGACAAGTTGTTTTATTCTATTGATAACTTTATAGTTTCCTGCAAACTCTTTGTGAAAGTTATGACCAAGCTCATTAGACCTTTTCGCTAACCTGTAGGAGACCACCCCTGACCCCTCCAAAGGAGGGGAATATTCGCCTCCGAAGGAGGCGTCTTCTTATTCGTCTCTCTCGGAGGCTTCTCCTTATTCGCCT
>JAITDV010000492.1 GCA_031282385.1 Planctomycetaceae bacterium
TTTGAAATCATTCGTGTTGCGTGAACACGAATACGATGGGCAAGGTTTTGAATATCGTGCTGAGGCATTTTATTTAATAATAAAGGCAGGAGTATGAGCAATAGGCAATTTTTGAATTGAAATTTTTTGATTTTGAAAAAATTCATCAAAAGCGCGAGTTGCTCCTTCCCAAAATGAGTAGTCATCAAAAAGCATTAGACCGCCGGGAACCATTCGATTCCAACAATTTTCAAGAACAGTAATTGTTGGTTCATAAACATCCACATCTAAATGTACGAAACTCAATCTCATTCCGGGTTGTTTTTCAAATAAAGCCGGCAACGTTTCACGAATATCACCTTTGATAAGATGTAAATGTTCATCAAGTCCTTTTTGTTCAAATATTGACTGTAATTCTTCAATAGATAACGCTTTACCGCAAAGAGTTTCAAAGGCTTCGATTTCTTTTTGGTCAATACTGGAACGTATTCCTTCTTTAGGAAAATTACCAAAAATATCGAAACCATAAATCTGTCGGCTGTAATTTGTTTCCAGCATATCCCGAAATGTAACCCATCGAATAAGAGACGCACCGCGAAAAACTCCCAATTCGATTACATCACCGGGAATATTTATGATACGTTTATACAGTTCATAATGAGCGCAAAGTTTCCCAAGACGTCGAGGTTCTGAAAACCAATGAAAGGCGTCTTCGTATGTCCAGATATTTTCTGCGCTTGTTCCTCTGATAATAGATTTCATTTTTCCTCCAACTATTTTGTACAATAAAATTCTTTAATTTTTTTACAAACAAAAATGACTTCCTCATCGGTAAGTACATGATTCATTGGTAACATGACACAATGCTCAAAAAAATTCTCTGTATAAGGTAATGACTGTGTAAAACCAAGTTTTGTCATTTTATGAACAGGAGTTCCGCCCCATTGGATTAACGTTCCAATATTATTTTGACGGAGAAATGTAACAAGATCATTACGATTTTCCGCTTCAATTTCATAGTTTTGAAAAATATCATAATAATCAGGATCACTATCAGGAGCAGGCGGTAAAACTAATTGAGTAACATCTGCTAATTGTGAGTGATACAATGCCGCAATTTCACGGCGGCGATTGATCCATGAATCATATTTTTGAAAACGATAATTCAAAACAGCAGCCTGCATATTATCCAAACGTGAATTGAGACACCAATATTCTGCTTCCTGTTTGGCATTACGTCCAAAATCGCGAAACATAGATACTTTTTTATAAATTTCTTCATCATTCGTGATAACACAACCGCCATCTCCCATGGCGCCAAGAGTTTTAGAAGGATAAAAACTGAGTATGCCGCCTTTTCCAAATAATCCGGCATATTGTCCTTTATATTTCGCGCCTAATGCTTGTGCGGAATCTTCCAGTAACATTAATCCTTTTCGTTGGCAGAGATCAAGAATCGCATCCATGTTACAACATCGTCCGTTGAGTTGGGTTGGAACAATGGCTTTTGTTCGCGGCGTCAATAATTTTTCCGCCGACTTAGCGTCCATTTCATGATCCCAACCTGTTTCACAAGGAACAGGAGTTGCGCCGGTAAAATAAATTCCTGAAGCAGTGGCAATCATTGTATGAGAACAAAAAATTGCTTCGTCGCCTTCTTTGAGACCAGCAGCGCGGCACAGCATCCAGAGACCGTCTGTTGCATTGCCGACGCCGATACAATATTTTGCTCCAAGATACTCCGCAATTGATGTTTCAAAATCAATGAGGTCTTGTTGGAGAATATAGGCACCGCGTCTGATAATATCCGAAACGATTTCAAGGATTTTTGATTCGTCTTCTTTAAAAATTTTCGAATAATTGAAAAAAGGAACTTTCATGTGTGTAAATTGTTGTAGGAAAAAAAATTTTTAAGCAACATTTTTATTTTTCAATGATGTACCATTATTTACTGATTTAATATAATCTTTTGTATCAGGACAGATAATTCCATGTTCTTCATATAAAATTCGTACCACTTCGCCGCGTAAATCGTGAAATGTTGGATATATTTGAATTTCTTTTGGTGTGATATTTTTTCGAACAATACGGACGAGCGTGTAAAGAATGATTTTGATGTCGGAGAAAAACGAACGATTTTTGATATAATATTGTTGAAGTTCCAACTTATGTTGCCAAAGAATCCGTTCATACATTCCATTGGGATCGGGTGAACCGAGCAATATAGCTCCTTCGTCAGAATTCCAAATGGAAGCCCAATCAGTAATTCCGGGACGGACTGATAATGTATTACGAATTTTATCCATACGTGGTTGTGCCCATTGAAAATCTTCGGGACGAGGACCGACCATACTCATATCACCGAGCAAAACATTAATAAGTTGTGAAATTTCATCGAGTTTACATTTTCGGATAAATTTACCGCTTCGAGTGATACGAAAATCGTTATCGGCGGTTGCAGCTGCTCCGATTTTATCGGCATTGAAAACCATTGACCGAAACTTAAATATCCGAAACGGTTTTCCATTTTTACCGAGACGTAACCCTCGATAAAACACCGGTCCTTTGGAATCAAGTTTTACCCATACCGCAACAAAAACCAAAAGCGGTGAAAGTATAATCAATCCAAATAAACTAGCAAATATGTCAAATAGACGTTTGAGTAACATTGTTAATTATTTTTGTAATTTTTAATATTATAATATCCAAAAACAGAAAATCCAAACCGTTTGATTTTCTCACCTGTACCAACACATGTGAAATCGGCTTTTTCAATAGCACGAATAGATGCTGTATTATTACTGGCGACAAGATACCATATTTTTTTGTTCTCTCCATATTTTTTAACAATTTCTTGAATAGCATAAGTTGCTAATCCTTTTCCTCGATAATCTGGGTCAGTGAATGTATCACCTATTTGTAAATCATTATTGGACATGAAAGGAAAACGAAAATATCGCGGAAAAATGAATGACCGATGTATCAATTTTTCGTTATCATAAATTAAAAAAATACAGTACTGACGATTAGCAAATAATCTTAAATAATGAAACAGCCACCAAACA
>JAITDV010000531.1 GCA_031282385.1 Planctomycetaceae bacterium
GTGTTTTGAGTTAATTAATATAAGTCAAAACGCAAATTCCACTGAAATATTACCAATTTGTTTGTATTTGAATTGTTAATTCGCGTTTTAAGTTACGCCTTTGGGCACCGATGAATTTAAAAATGTTTTTGTATAAATTTGTATAAATATGCGTAGTACTTTTTTTAGTGATCATGGTTTTCGTATAATTTTTCTTGTTGTTTTTCTCCTTTCTTTTATTGGAATGGGTACAAACAGAACTCTCAAAAGCAACTCCAATAATGTTGCCGATTGGTTGCCGGCAACTTTTAATGAAACACAGGAATATAAATGGTTTCTTAAAAATTTTCCGTATGAAAGTTTTGTTGTTGTTAGTTGGCAAGGTTGCACGATGGATGACGATAGGCTTGAGATGTTCGCGCAAAAACTTGTGCCTAGCAGAACAATTGACAATATTGGAGAGTGGATGACAGGTGCGCCGCCGTTTGTTGTCGAAATTGATGATGGCAATACCGAGGCGATTTCCGATCCGAATAATAAATCATCCGGCAAAACTTCCACCGCCCAACCCAATACATTGTCCCCCAATAATCCGCCCAATAATATTACAGCTCCGCCTACATACTTCAAAGATGTTTTGACGGGACCGCGTCTTTTGCGTCTATTCGAGGAACGTTACGGACGAAACAGATTCAATCCCTTGACGCGTGAGGAGATTTTTGCGCGGCTTGATGGTTTGCTTATTGGACCGGATCGTGTTGCGTCAGACGGCACGCCGCTTGAGATAGGCAAATACCGCACCGCAATGATCATAACATTGCACCCTCAACCTAACGAAAAAGCGTTGCGAAAAGTTCTTGCCCAAATACGCGAAATCGGTCGTGAGTGCGGCGTCGAACCATATTTCCCCGACGATCAAAGATCAATTTTGCTGAAACTTGCTTCTAAAGGTTGGTTGCTTTTGAAGGACATGACAATCGGCGTACCTTACAATATTGACGGTATAATTATGGGCGGTCCGCCTGTTGACAATGTAGCGGTTGGGATTGAGGGCGAGCGGACGTTGTATCGTCTTGCTGGAGTTTGTGCGGTAATTGGTTTAACGATAGCGTTAATTTGTCTTGGCAGCTTGCGGGTAACAATGTTCGTATTTTTTACGGCAATTCTCTCCGCTGGAATTTCGTTAGCGTTGGTTTGGGCAACCGGCAGCCGTTGCGACGCAATTATGTTAAGTATGCCGGCTCTGGTTTATGTCTTGGCAATATCCGGCGCAATTCACATCATCAATTATTACCGCGACGCAATACGCCAAAAAGGAATCCCAAACGCAGCCGAACGCGCCGTAACAATCGCTTGGTATCCTTGCTTTATGGCGTCGTTCACAACTGCAATCGGGTTGGGATCGCTTTATTTTTCTCATTTAATACCAATCATGAAATTTGGATTTTATTCTGCGGTTGGTGTTCTTTGTACTTTATTATTGTTATTCTTTTATTTACCTTCGTTGTTGCATTTTTTCCCTGCAGTTGAATACTTAAAAAATTTCCGCAAACAATCCGAAATGATTTCACATTCCGCCTCTTTAGAATTATCAGAAAACAACCGTATTCTTGATTTCTGGCGAATGATTTGTAAGTTCATTATTAATCATCATTTTCTTGTTTTGTTTCTTTGTCTTGGTTTTATGTTTTATTTCACGCTTGGCGTATTTGACATAAAAACATCGGTCAAAATGATGCGGTTCTATTCGCCCAACGCTGAAATTATTGCACATTACACGGCATTAGAAGAACAACTTGGTCCTCTGGTTCCTATGGAAGTTGTGTTAAAGTTTGACAATAAACGTTGTCCGATGAATACGCTTGACCGTTACAGATTTATTGACAAGGTTTGCCGTAAACTTCGTGCGGAGTTACCGGACGATATCGGCGGCGTTATTTCGGCGGTAACTTTCGGACCGCCTGCCAAAACTCAAGGTAAACCGGATTCGTTGACACGGCGAACTCGTGATTACGCAATGAACGGACAACTAGATAAACATAGACACGAACTCAAAGATTACATTACTATCGAAGGCAATTTGTCTTTGGATTCAAAATCGCCGAATTATTCAGAGGCGTTGGTGCAACTTGGTATTACAGACTCAGACGCAGAATTGTTGAGGGCAGTTGGAATAGACTCGGTAAGGAAAATTCTGTCGGCAGAAGATGGAGTTGAGTTGACAGGAATTTCAGAAGAAAAATTAGCAAAATACAAGTCAAAAGCAACAGAATGGGAAAGAAAATTTGGAACTGATCTTTGGCGCGTAAGTATGCGCGTGTGGTCGTTAAAACGTGATATTGATTATTCGCTTTTCATCAATAAAGTCAAAAATGTTGTCAATCCGCTTGTGGACGAATTACTTGCAGAACAATTTCCAGACGAGAAATTCCCAGCTCACGTTTTAATTGAACAAAAACCGCGTGCCGGAATTTTTAGCATGGTATCAGGTTGGTTTGCAATGAAAGGTGAAAATTTGATTGCAATTTTCAAAGGTAACGAAGGAAAAATTCAAGATTCAACACCAATTCAAGCTGTTTTTACAGGCATGGTTCCTGTAGTTTATAAAACGCAACATGAATTGATTGCGGGGTTAGTTGATAGTTTAGTGATGGCGTTTATTTTGATCGGTTTAGTGATGGCGTTGATTTTGCGGAGTTTGGTTGCGGGGTTTCTTGCAATGTTACCGAATTTATTTCCGGTTGTGGTTGTGTTCGGGTTTATGGGAATAATTGGTTTTCCTGTCGATGTAGGGACAATGATGACGGCAAGCGTGGCAATGGGTATAGCAGTTGATGATACAATTCATTATTTAACATGGTTTCGTGCCGCAATAGATCAAGGTTGTACGCCGTATGAAGCAAATCAACACGCTTACGAAAGATGCGCAACCGCAATGACTCAAACAACATTGATTGGCGGAGTCGGCTTATCGGCATTTGCGTTTAGTACTTTTACGCCGACTCAAATGTTTGGAGTGATGATGTTAGCAATGCTATCGGTTGCATTGATTGGCGATTTGATTTTCTTGCCGGCAATTTTATCAGGACCGGCAGGCAAATTCTTTGTCTCAAAACGAGCTTCAATGTTAGACTTACCCGAAAACGTAATACCGGAAATGAACCAAAACGAAGAAACAAATACTCAAAACAACAACAAAAAAATCGAATAATTCAATACAATAGACTACAAAAAATAAACGTAACTATTCATTCGTGTGTTTTTTATCTACAACTATCCCGTTTCCCCAAGCCAAATAAAATCCGCGCAGAACAAGATAATTTTCCGAACAGATGTAATAGACCTTTTCTCTAACCTAAAAATACATCAACGCAACAAAAAAACTACAACAAAAAACCGCATTTAACTCATCCGAGACCACCCCTAACCCCTCCGAAGGAGGGGAATAAGAAGACGCCTCCGAAGGTGGCGAATTATTCACCTCCTTCGGAGGGGTCAGAGGTGGTCTCCTACAGGTTAACGAAAAGGTCTAATATTCCAACCCTTATTTGTCAAATTACCCTTAGTAGCTCAAAATTTCCCATCCCAAAAATACGTCATTATGCTCTTATGTTTGTTTGATATTAGACCTTTTCTCTAACCTAAAAATACATCAACGCAACAAAAAACCTACAACGAAAAACCGCCTTTAACTCATCCGAGACCACCCCTAACCCCTCC